>NZ_QROH01000010.1:0-278505 GCF_003474285.1 Bacteroides sp. AF39-11AC
GGCTCTCTACTTTTTGGTTTAAAAGATTGGCTTTTCATAATTTGATTGCATTTGTTTGCATTTTAAAAATAAAATAATTGTTTTCTCTCTTGCAAATATATTTGATTTTAATATAGCAAACAAATAGTTTTAGATATTAATTTTATGAAAATATGTAAGTGCATGTCAATGAGGAATCAATGCAGTCTGATTTATTTACATTAATAAGTTTGGAAGGGAAAAAGGAATGTTTTGTGTGGTGCAGGGAAGATTATACCTCGCTTGGGCGCAATCCGAATGATCTGCAACTCATCTTCTCGACTTTTACTTCCCACACTTTTACGTTGCGCACGTTCCGACATCCTCCACCGTATCGCAGAAGCTATGCGGAGTATTGCCCCCACAGCTCATATTTAATTTATTCTGGTCTGTTTTTCCAAAAAGCCTTTCACTACATTCCACGAATAATAAGGGCCAAATTTACTCTTTATCGGTAAAATTACTTCATTCTCATTCAGCAACAGCTTCACCAGTATATCATTCTTCTTATCACGATAGAAAATGATTTGTAGATTGGCTCCCATAGGAGAGACCCGATAATCTTGCCAGGCAAGATGGAATTTTTCCATATCCGTCTCCTGATTGCTACATCCTTCTATTTGCATCAAAGCAAGCAGACGGATGAGGTGGGTATCATGCCCGAAACGGAGATCTGCCGCAGGAGTACCTTTCTTTATAGCAACATCCGCACTTTCCAGAATATTGCGCAACAAAGGCACAGCACAGCGAGGCATCAGACCGCCATTGAGCGGAGCAGCAGCATTACACACGTACATGCGGGCATTCACCGTCTTCCAAATGCCTACCAACTCCTCATATTCAAAGATATCATAGAAGGACAAATCCAACTCTACATTCTGCATATCGGCAGCAATCCAATAAAGGCTGCGCATCATGGCATCCGGATCAGTTATCGCATCAGGTTTCACAAACAGGGAAGCCATCATGCGCCCGGTACGAACGTTCTTCTTTTCAAATTCCCTGAACCCACGTCTCCATGGAGCTTTCTCTGAAGAAAACTTCTCACCTTCGGTAGAAGTGTAAGCTATATAATCCATATACCGATGGTAAGCCCTACGCTCCACATGCAAGGCAGGATTCAGTTCTTTCAAGCGTTCCGTAAAATAGCTCATGCTCATAGCACAACGCAGAGAAGTGGACGAACGGGCGTCTATAAAAGCATCTTCCCGGAATACTTGCGGGAAATTGTGATACATGCGTTCAGCTATCTCACGATGTTGACGTTCGCCAAGGGGAGTAATACTTCCACTACATCCGCGGGCATCTTCCCAAACCTTGTGCAGACGCTGACGAACATCCATGCCAAGAGGAGTAAGCTCAGAACATTGATAAAGGGAATCAAAAACACAGATGACTTCCGTATAACGTTCATCCGCTGTCATCCAACGGGAGCCATGACGACCGTAATGACTGATATAGAAAGGCTCGTATCCTGCCGGAGCAGGGGTATGGACAGATGTAGGGGCAGGATAAGCATAATAAATACTTCCTGCCTGCTCCGGCGTCAATACGGACTGGGAACGAGCGGTGAAAGTACACAGTAAATACAATATAAAAATTATGCTTTGTCTCATCTTCGTGACGAATTTAAGTTATCACTCTTTTATTCCTTTACTTTCAGATTACGAACATCCTTCTGCCCAATGCCTTCAGCTGCCTGATCGGGACGTATATCTCCCCAGGTAACAGTACAATCATCTATCAGGATATCAGATGCCGTATCGATATAGAAGCCATACGTCTTATCATAAATGAATCCTTCGCCTACGCACGGACGTTTATCATAAATGCCGCCCTCATAGGCAGTACGTTTCTGCAACAGCAGGTCTACGTTTTCAAAGTAGATATGGTTCACTTTGTTCTGTGTATCCCCGCCTACAAAAATACCGTTCTCGCTGGTACACTTGATATTTGTGAAATAAATACGGCTCACTTCTCCACAACGTCCTTCGGTAGCTCCCTTCGGAAAGCGCCAACCGGCATCCTTATGATTACCTACGGCACGCGGATAAGAAGTCACGTAAATGGGTTCCGCTTTCCCCCACCAGACATCCGAGTAGAACATACAATCTACAATCATATTAGAGAAAATTACGTTGGTAACCGTTCCTTCATCCCGGTTCTGAATACCAATGCCGCGGTTGCTATTCTTAATGATACAGTTATTGAACAGTACGTTATTAATCTTATCCATATTTTCCGAACCGATCTTGATGGCACAGGAACGGGAAACCATGGTACAGTTGGTCACCACAATGTCTTCGCACGAACCGTACTCCTCAAACTCGCGGCGATTCTTCAGGCAGATACAGTCATCACCCGATTCTATATGGCAATTGGCAATGCGCACATTCCTGGAATGGTCTACATCGATACCGTCGCCGTTGCGTATCTTCAGATTGTTCAGAATAGAGATACCATCAATGGAGGCATCGTTGCAACCAATGAGATGAACCGTCCAATAGGCACTGTTGCGGATGGTTACATCACGAATCACTGTCTTCTCTATATTGATAAGCGTCAGCACATGCGGACGGGGATCGAAGTCGGTCACCGGTTTCAGCTCGTAAGAATCTTCCAGTTCCTTACCCATAAAGGAGACACCGTTTCCGTCTATAGCTCCTGTTCCGGTGATGGATACCTCTTTCAGGTCTTGACCATAAATCCACATCATACCTTCACCACGGTTATCGCGGAAAGCACTCAATGTATAGGCAGCCTCATCGGGATTGGCAAGCAGACAGGAATTAGGTTCCAGGTGTAGTTCTACAAACGAGGCAAGATGGAAAGGACTGCACATGAAAGTACGCCCTGCCGGAACAAGTACCGTTCCGCCACCCGACTTGGAACACTGGTCGATAGCAGCTTGTATAGCTGCGGCATCATCGGTCATGCCGTCACCTTTGGCTCCGTAGTCCATAATGTTGTAGATAGTTCCTCCGGTCTTCGGAGTGCCGCACGCCCCTAACAGCAAGATGCTGCATAGGGCAAACAAGAATGCTTTTACTCTCATATTAAGTATATCTTTCTTAAATTAAACTACATTACTTCCGGCGGACAGTTTTCTGCTCCCGCTCCCCATTCTTTATTCGGTTCATTCCCCATTACAAACTCCATCACACCACCGTTCACTATATCCTGATGGGTAATATAATTCCGTGTATAAAGCTTTCCGTTCAGCGTTGCCGACTGGATATAAATATTCTTCTGCGACGCATTGCGGGCTTTCATGGTAAATGTCTTTCCACTCTCAAGATTCAGCGTAAAGCTGGGGAATGAGGGGCTGGCAAGTATATAATACGGGGTACCGGGACATACCGGATAGAATCCCATAGCGGCAAACATATACCAGGCCGACATCTGTCCGGCATCGTCATTACCGGAAAGTCCACCCGGTTCATTCAGATATTCCGTTTCCATAATATGCCGGACGGCACGTTGAGTTTTCCAAGGCTCGCCTGCATAATTGAACATATAGGCAACCTGATGACACGGCTCGTTTCCATGCCAGTAACGCTGTTCGCTGAACATGGAATCCAGTTTGGCTACATACTTATCCTTGCCTCCCATACAATCCATCAATCCATACGGATCTTGCGGCACATACCAGGTATAATGGCAAGGAGCGCCCTCAGTAATGAAACGGGCGAAATTGAAAGCATTGGCATCATTCAGGAAAGTACCATCGGCATGACGTCCCTGGGCATATCCGGTACGGGGATCAATCACATTGCGATAATTGGCAGCACGCTGTATCAATGCCTGGTAATCATCTGTCTTACCCAGAGCTTTCGCCAGCTGTGCAAGGGCAAAGTCATCATAAGCATATTCCAGGGTACGCGATACTTGTTCTTTCGTGTGGAATGCATCGGGTACACCGTCTTCAAGAGGAATATATCCATATTCCAGATAAGAAGTCAGGGCACGGCGGCCCATACCATTTTTATATTCATCAGGGTTGGAAGGAGTTTCAAAAGCATTCTTACGCATTCCTTCATAAGCCTTGTCCACATCGAAATTACGAATGCCCTTACAGTAGGCATCACTGATGGCGGAGATACAATGATCGCCTATCATAGCGGCGGTATAGCTATTCCAGCAAGGAAAGATGGGTAACCAGCCGCCTTGCTCATATTTATGCACCAGAGATTGCATCATATCTCCGCCCTTGGTCGGGAAAAGCAGATTTATCATTGGATGCAGGGCACGGTAGGTATCCCACATGCTGTAATCTTCATAATACATTTCTCCTTCAGGAAGTTGCCGTATCGGGGTTCCATTCGCAAAAGAGGGATAACGCCCATCCACATCATTGAATGTATGCGGCAAGAAAGAGGCACGATAGAAAGCACCGTAAAACATTTCCTTGTCTGCAAGCTGTTCGGTCTCTACATCAATAGCGGAGAGATGTTTCTCCCAGATCTGTCTCAAATCTGTGCAAGTCTGACCGAAGTCCCAATGAGGGATTTCAGCCTTCAGGTTCTGCAAAACACCGTCCCGGTCGGTAAAGGAGGAAGCTGCCTTTACCAGCACTTCTTCACCTTCAGCTACATCAAATTCTATATAAGCCCCTATCTGTGCCGCATCACCTATCTGGGTGACACCTTGAGACAGGGAATCTCCCCTGAACACACCGTATCCCGTCGGCTTCTTTTGCAGCTGAACGATGAAATGTCCGCTATACCCTGCCGATTTTCCCCAGCCCTGATAAATGCGGTGAACGGGATTGTATCCGTAGATCTGATTGTTGAGGGTATCGATGCAGATGTATCCCTGACCTTCATCACTGTTGGGATTCACTACCAGATAACCTTTTCCTGCTTTTCCGTAGGTGAAACGGAAGATAGCGGAACGCGAACGGCCCGTCATTTCAGCAAAGATATTCTCATCCGGTAGAGAAACCCTATAATAGGCGGGAGTCGCCATTTCCTCGGCATGCGAGAAACGGGTGGAACGTGCTTCCGGCTGACAACGCAGTGTGCCGAAGAGAGGCATCAGGGTCATAGAACCGTAATCCTGCGTACATCCGCCCACAATCCAATGGGAATTACGAAAACCTTGCAACAGGGAATCTGCATAATAATAGGGAGCTACACATTTTTGTTCCGTATCACGCGTCTGCGCAGTCCAGAAGTTCATTCCGTTGGGTTCGAGTACTGCCGGAAGGGTTTGCCCGTATTCTTCCGTATCCCTGCCGAACAACCCGGCTGTATGGGTAGCACTGGGGGCAGTGCCGACGCGGGTGTCGATATAGGATAACCGCGACTCATCATCCGTTCCACAACGTCCGGTGCACGAAGTGGTACCCGGCAGCAAGGCAGCTGCCAATAATAGGGAGCAATATGTATAGATCGTTCGTTTCATGTTATATTTTTATATAGATTTTCTTTTTATACAGTGGATAGCCGCACGCTCCCATCAACAACGTGAAAGCAAGGGCGTAAACGGCAGATGCCAGATAAGGATCGGCTATCAATGAATGTATCCCTTCATAAATAACCGGTTTGCTTCCGGTAGCACCGATAACAATAGCCACCACCTCACTGAGTACATAGAGAAACAACGGGTTGACTCCGAATATCTCAAAGAAGCGGCACCAGTTCTTCTTCTCTTTCATATCGATGAAGTAAATCAGTACAGCCTGAAGCATGGCAGCCAGTCCGCAAGTGACCAGTACGAAGGTAGGCGACCAGATACGCTTATTCAACGGCAAAGCCTCCGTCAGCACAAAACCGCATGCCATCAGAATAAAGCCTGCCACAAACAGTTTCAGGATTTTCTGTTCCAAAACTTCCTTAGCCAGTATGATCCTCCCGCAACAAAAGCCAATCAATGTATGAGCAATAGCGGCAAGGGTGCTGGTAAGTCCTTCCGGATCTATCGGGCTTTTATGATAAAGGTGGTCTGCACCCAATACATTCCGGTCTATGATTGCCAGGATATTTGTGCTATCGGGGGTGTATCCGTTGCCAATACCGAGCAAGACGGCATATCCGATAATAAGGAAACCGATTATCCAGCCGATATACTTAGGCTTGACATACAGAGCTACGAAGGAAACGGCACAATAACATAAAGCGATACGTGGCAACACTCCCGTAAGCCGGAGATGGGCAAGGGGGAAGAAATCGCCCTCACAGATAAAGTGAAACCAATGAATGGCCCAGCCGATGCACAGAATGACAAGAGTACGTTTCAGTATCTTACGAATCACCGGACCTGATGCCTGGAAATGGAACTTGCTCAGAGCAATGTAAGTGGAAATGCCCATGATGAACAGGAAGAACGGAAAAACCAGGTCACAAAGCGTCAGCCCATTCCATGCAGAATGTTGCAGGGAGTCGTAGGATAGCTTTCCACCGGAATTGTTGACGAGAATCATTCCGACAACGGTGATTCCACGCAACACGTCGAGAGACAAGAGGCGCTTCTTTTGCGGATAACCGGAAATTGGGGGGTGAATATTTTCCATCATCTGTAGGGCGTTAATCACTAACCACTAACCACTAATCACTCATTCCCAAACACTTTCTCAAACACTTCTTTTGCCACATCCACACAGTTTCCTTCGGGAGCCGAACCATACGGATTCTTCGCCAATGTCCAGGGTTCTTCCATAGCGTAATAATCCAACTTAACTTCGGGTTTACCATCCAGTTGATCTTGGAGGGTTTGCCAATAAGCCGCCCAACGTTTATAGTAAAAATCGCGCAGAATGCCGTTCCATTCCTTATGGGCATAGTCGCGCAAACCGCCGTCGTCAGCACAAACACGATTGCCCCAAGTAGTTATCTGTACACGGGCATTCCATTCGTACAAATCTTTTTCTTCGGGAGTAGTGCCCAACTTACGTGCCTGCTCTATCCAGCGACCTACACGGAATTCACTGCGTGTACCCAACAATTTATCCTGTAACAGCAGTATATCCAGGAATTTCCGGGAGTCACGGGCAAAACTGCGTTTATCAAAGCTCTTGAAGTCGGCAATGGTACGATTGTACACAATGCGTCCTTTATCCGAAAGGGACTGGCGAACCATGTCTACCAAGTCGTATTCGAAGTTATTGTTACCACGGTATTTATCGGCTACCTCCAGCATCAGCCGGGCAGCTTCTTCCGTAACAGTGGGGTCGTAATAGTTCTTCATCTTCGACCAGCTCGATGCCTGGAAGTTGTTCATCGAAGGACGTCCACAGAAGATGGATTCATGAGGGCCTTGCTGATTATTTCCGAAGGGGCAGTTATAAATGGTATTGGCAAGCAGAGTCCATGCCTGTTCTATCTTCTCGTCGCGCACGCCGTAACGGGCAAAGAGATAATCTTTCAACCATTCCTCTTTCGTGAATTTCTCCGGGCGCCAAGGCAGTTCGCACATCAGTTCGAACATCATGGGGTTATTCTCCGAGCCTTCCATGGTGAGACCGATACCTTTCAGATGAGTTGCCAGCGGGTTGTTCTTTGTCAGATAGAAGTTGTTGAGTAACTGATCCATGCGGCCGTGCAGACCGACATTACCGCCGAAGTTGAGCAACATACAGAAAAGCCAGTCGTGCTGCTCATAACCCTGGTCGCGCTTCCAAATGGAAGGGATTCCCCACATAGGGCGACACTCGCTGAAGAGGTCCAGTATCAGCAGATCTCCGTTCTGCATATTCTTTATCATTTCAGGGCGAGGATTCTCCGTCCAACCCTGCACTACCCAGGTGGCTTTCGGATTCACTTTCTTCATAGCCGTCATGATGGCCCGGCCGGCTGCATCGAAATCTACCGAAGCGGCATTTTCTGCTTCATGGAAGGGGTCCATAGAGTAATAATCTGCCTTGCCGAAAAGCTTCTCCTGCTCCCGGTAATACAAATCTGCTATCTCGGCAAAACGGGCATCAGTAGGCTGCAAGAAAGCCGGACGGGTAAAACCATTCCACAGATCGGACTTGGTCAAGTTCAGTCCCAACTTCTCGTCAGCATCATGCGGAACCATTCCGGAATATCCCGGAAATACAGGTTTGATGCCATACTCACGCATGCGCTTCAATATTTTCTTCTGCAGAGCTTCCTGCTGTGCGTACCAAGAGTCGGGGTTGGGGCCGCCCCATCCTTCCAGATTATTCATGGCCCACCAAGCCAAGAAGGCGGGGCCGGCTATAAAGCTGTTTATTTCTTCTTTGGAATATCCCAGCTTTTGGAGCATATTGAACCAAATACACTCCTGCCCTACGGCGGCCAAAGGAAGATTGATGCCATGCAGGGCCATCCAGTCTATTTCTTTCTCCCAGCGCTCCCAATCCCAGAAAGCCATCGTATAAGAGTAGGTGCAATAGTTGAAATCATAACGAAGTGAGAGGGACGTTTCGTGACGTTCTTTCTGGGGAACAGCAGGAAGTACTTGGGGAAGCGATACCTGCATGCCGTTCCATGATAGCTGGATACCGGCATAATATTTCAGATACCAGTTGATACCTGTCGCTATATTCACGTAGTTATTACCACGGACAACAACTTTACTACCTTTCTGATCCAGTTCAAAAAAGTCGTCCGTACCTTTATTGAGTTCAATAACAAATTTCTTAGATGCTCCCTTATCAATTCTTTCAAGCAGACCGTTGACGGGGTTGGCAGATAAATAAGTAGACAAACCTACTATTAACAAAATGACTAAACAGAGTTTGGTTTTCATGGTATTCATTACTTCTGGGTGATGTGCAAAAGTAAGCGTTTATTTTTTTATATAAGGAGAAAATAGAAAAGTTTGGGACGAATATAGTAAAGAATGAGACAGAAATATAAAGTGAGGAGTCTCTATTTCTTTCCCAGTTTCGAACTCGGTAAATACCCAAAGAATTCTTTAAAACACTTTGTGAAGTACTTCGGATCATTAAAACCTACAGCATAAGCTATCTCAGAAACATTGATGTCTCCAGGTCCTTCCTGTATCATTCGTTGCGCCACGTTCAGACGGTAATTCTTCATAAACTGTCCGATAGGTTGCCCTGTGAGGTCCTGCATTTTTTTGTTGACGAGCGTCTTGCTATATCCCATATCACGCACAAAACGTTCCAGGTTATATTCTGCATCGGCATAGTGCTCCTTCATCAGGTTGACGGCATTCGTAATGAATGTCTTGTCCCGCGACTCTTCCTTCACATGCAGTTCTTCCACATTGCTGCTGGATGAGAACATCTTCTTATACTTCTTCCGCAAATTCAGGATATTGCGAATACGAAGCCGGAGCACTTCTTCATCGAAAGGCTTACAGAGATACTCGTCCACGCCTATTTCGAAGCTCCTCTTTTCCTGCACATCCGAGCGAAGTGCCGTAAGCATAAGGAACGGAATATGCGAAGTGGCCAGATTCTCCTTGATGCGGCGGGACAACTCCATACCATCCATCACAGGCATCATCAGGTCGCTAACTATTAAATCTATCGTATGCTTCTGAACTATTTCAAGAGCTTCCTGCCCATCACCTGCCTCAAACAAACGGTAATCGCCCACAAGCAACGTACGGATATACGAGCGCATATCCTTATTATCTTCCACAATCAAGATGGTCTCTTTCTTCTGTGTATCTTCCGGTTGTAAGGTATCCGGCAGGTACACAGTACCGGGATCTTCCACTATTTCTCCTCTTGTTTCCACTTGTTCACCGGGAACCAACGGCATCAACATACGGAACGAAGCCCCTCGCCCGGGATTATTACGGGCAAAAATCTCTCCTCCATGCAAGTATACAATCCGTTTACACAGGAAAAGACCGATACCCGTACCACTCTGCCCGTAAACCGGATATTTCGTACTCTTCTTAGACTGATAGAAACGGTCGAAAATCTTCTCCATGTCTTCTGTCACAATACCGTGTCCCGTATCACATACATTCATATAGAGCAACTTCTCTCCGCCTTCATCTTTAATGGATGCCACAAATATATCAATGCGACCACCGTCGGGCGTAAACTTAATTGCATTCGAAACCAAATTAACCAGCACCTTACGCATATATCCGGGATCAATCATCAGGAAAGGATTCTCCAATCGGAAATAAGTGCATATATCAATCTGCCTCTCCTTTGCAAAAACCCTGAAAGGTATCAGCAACTCAGATAAGAACTCGACAAAATTCGAGGAGCGCTTATCCAACACCACTTTATCGATGTCCAGTTTCCGGAAGTCCATCAGTTCATTGACCAGGGAGAGCAGATACCGTGAATTCCGTTCGGCTATCTGTAACTGTGCCTTCACCGCCTCGTCCTGCGTCTCCTTCAGGGCATGCTCAATGGGACCGTGAATCAATGTAACCGGAGTGCGGAACTCATGCGTGATATTTGTAAAGAAGGCAATCTTCTCTTCCGTAATCTCTTTCACGTGCTGGGCCATGGTCTCCAATTGCTTATTCTGGACAGCCAGTTCCTGCGTACGCAGTTCCACTTCCTTTTCCAATCGTGCTTTCTGTTCACGATAGCTCCGGGTCTTGCGCTTATAGAATAAATAGATAGCAATGCAAATGGCTATGACAAGGAGCAGGTAGAACCAACCGGACTTATAAAAATAAGGTGTGATTCCGACTTCTATTTCAGTCGTCTCTTCCGACCAGCGTCCCAACTCATCCGTTGCGCGAACCTGCAATGTATAGTTTCCCGGCGGAACAGCCGTATACCGGGCCATGCCATCACCCGGCTGAGTTTCGTTCCATTCCTCCTCGTACCCTTCCAGACGATAAGCAAAACGGATACGGCTGCTGTTTCCATAATTCTGCGTAGTAAAACCTATGGAGAAACGGTTCTCCCGTTCATGCAGAAAGATGCCGGAAGCAAGGGTGATATTTTCTTTCAGATAATCACCACTGGAAGGATAAATCATATTTCCACCAATAGCCAGGGAAGAAAGTTTCACATGCGAATCCGCAGGCTGTGAAGCCTCATCGTCAGGGTGGATAATAACCAGTCCGTCTATGGTTGCCATATAGATAAAATCATACCTTTCCGAGTAATGGATACCATTCCAATAAAACTGGGTAGCGGGCAAACCATCGGCCTGCGTATAGTTGCTGAATGTCATTGACTGGATATTCAACCGAGACACTCCATCATTCGTGGTCAGCCACAAGTTTCCCTGTCCGTCTTCGGCCATGCCGATAATTGTATTATTAGACAGCCCGTGGCGCGTCGTATAGTTTCTGAACACAAAGTGATTATTCTTGTCGCTCGTCAACTGATACAAGCCGTTTCCGTTACCTCCCAGCCAGATGGAACCGTTTTTGTCTTCCAGAATACTGTTGATCTTTTCCAGTTGAGTGGACTGCGGATTATCCAGTTTATATTTGAGGTACTTATAATCAAAACGTTTATTCGACTTGGCAAAAGAGGCAAGGTCTACGATAAAGACACCTTGTGTAGTACCTACCCAGAGTCGTTTCTTACTATCAATCAGTAAAGCATAGATAGCCTCAAACTCATTGTCAGACTGATCGAACAGTACACGAACGAAAGTATCCTTCCGCTTGTCATAGAAGTGTACTCCGCGCGTGGAGCCGAACCATATTCCATGATTAATCATATCTTCGCAGGCACTGTTGATAAAGTCGCCTTCCAATTCAGGAATATTCTCACAGGTATAACGCTTGAAGGTACGGTTATTGGGGATATTCAAGTCGATCTCATTAATCCCCACACCCCAGGTATATGCCCACAGGCGGTTATCGGAATCTATCAGGACACCCATCAGGGTATTGTTGCTGACAGAGGTTATGTCATTGGGAGAAAAGAGATGGTGGACGCAAGATTTACTATCTTCATTCCACTTCATCAGGCCGCGCTCTACCAAGGCTATCCAGAGGTTCCCGTCCTTGTCTTCATCCACCGCATTCACAGGCGTAGGGGCATCGTTTTCTGTATCCGCACTCCCACACGTCCACAGTTTCGTCTGAAGCCGTTTCGGAGAGAGCAGGTTGATGCCACCAGTTTCAGTACCCAGCCAAATAGTCCCACCATCGGTAAACAGGCAGTTGATGGCATTACAGTTGATGGTAACTCCCCCTCGTTCACTGGTCTGACGAATGAATGAGAAAGTATCCGTGTCTTTATCATAGACATTCAGTCCGTTAAGGGTGGATACAATCAGGTGTCCCCGTTCCGTCAGTTTAATATCCGTTATATAGGCTTGGCTCAGCATTCCGGGGCGGTGGGTGGAGTAACGATAACGTTTCAGACTTTGCCCGGCATGGTGGTATTTGAATAAGCCACGGTTAGAGCCAATCCACAGTAAATCACCGTCTACCTGCATACAGGAGATCCGCCAGTCTTCACTGAAAGAAACCAGGCTGTCAGACAGCTTCTCCACTTTCAGAAGATGTCCTTCATGCTTCGTGATGCGGCACACTTCATTGTCAATACCTGCACAAACTGTCCAACCCAGATCGGTGACGGCATGTACCGGAGAAGCACACTCACTCTCCAGATGATAGTAATTCTTTATAGCTCCTTCAGCATCCAGTTCTATACACCACAAATCCTTGTTAGCGGAAATCCAGACATCGCCTTGCTTGTCCTTGTAAACCGTACTTACGTTTTCATTCATCAACCTTCGTAGCGGACTGTCTGATGGAACAGGCAACTCCACCAAAACATAAGTATCCAGGTTGAGAATGTCGATGCCACCCTCGGAGGCTATCCAAAGGCGTCGGAAGTTGTCTTCACAGACCTTATGAACAAAGTCGTTCTTGAGACATATCGGTTCCGTTTGAGTACTATAGTTCAGGAATTGGTAACCGTCATAGCGACCTATTCCGTAATGCGTAGCAACCCATACATATCCCTCGGAATCCTTGAAAATATCACTCACAAAACTATAGGGTAACCCTGCAGTTTCAGTAATAAACTTAAAGTTGTACTGGCTGAAAAAGCGATCCATGCTTTCCGAAAAAAGCGGGGGAAGCTGCATCAGACAAATGAGGAATATCAGGATACGCTGTTTCATATGAATTCAAGTTACGAGTTACAAGCTACGAACTACAAGTGGCTGCGCAATGCTCGTCACTCGTAACTTGTAGCTCGTAGCTACTTCTTTTCTATCCGGATACGGGCATCCACTGCAACCACATGTTTCTCCGTAGCCAAAAGCGGATTAATATCCATTTCTTTAATCTCCGTAGCAAAGCGTAGCAAAGTGGAGAGGCGTACGATAATCTCAGCAAACTTATCCTCATTCACCCCTTTCTGTCCGCGCGTTCCCTTGATAATCTTGTAAGCGCGGAGAGAATGGATCATAGAGTAAGCCTCTTCGTACGAAAGTGGTGCCAAACCGGAAGAAACGTCTTTAAGCACTTCCACAAAGATGCCACCCAAACCGCAAAGCACCACATGACCGAATTTAGCTTCATACTTGGCACCTACAAAAAGTTCCGTACCTGCCAGCATAGGTTGTACCAGTATCCCCGTCACTTCGGGAATTTGCATCATACGTTCAAATTCAAACGCCAGATGCTGTTCTCCTTTTATATTAAGCACTACGCCACCGACATCTGATTTATGAACAGGCCCCACAACCTTTGCCACCACAGGGAAACCTGTACGACGGGCAAAGGCCAGTATTTCGTCTTTATTAGAAGACACGAATTCTTCAACGATAGGAATACCGGCAGCATGAAGCAACGCCTGCACATAATGCGGCTGGATATATCCGTCTTCGGGAATAGAATCTATAATACGGCGAATACGCGGCACATCCACACCAAAGAGCTCGATCTCATTAGTAGCAGGACGGGGAGCATTCATGATACGTGACAAGGCTGTGCCCAGCGTCACTTCATCGGCAAAGTTCACATGACCTTTAGCAAGAAAAGCGGCAACTTCCGCTCCGGCGGTATTGATAGAAGGGAGAATGGGGAAGATAGGTTTACTGCAGGTCTGCATCTTCTCATGCAGCACATCGTACATTTCGAACATGGTAACCAGTCCCGGCGTACCGAAAATAGCCAAAACGGCATCTATCGTATCGAATTTCTCTTCGCAGTATTCCAGACAGAGCCGCAGATGATCGGGAGTTCCCGTAGCCAGGATATCAATCGGATTTCCTACAGCCGCACCGGGAAAGAGTTTTCCTTTCAGTTCATCTACAACCGGGCCTTCCAGTTTAGGGACATTCAGTCCGCCTTTACTCAAAGCATCGGTCAGCATCACTCCCGGACCTCCGGCATGAGTAATGATAGCGAAGTTCTTCCCTTTCAATTCCGGCAGGGTAAAGATGCATCCTACTGTCGTCAGCTCTTCGCGTGAGTAGCAACGTACAATACCGGCTTTACGGAACAGAGCTTCCACTGCCGAGTCCGAACTGGCAATGGCTCCTGTATGCGAAGATGCCGCACGGCTTCCACTCTCGCTACTGCCAGCCTTGATGGCAGCAATCTTACAACCTTTCTTAATTAAAGAAGAAGCGTGGAACAACAGGCGGTCAGGATCACCGATACTTTCGATATAGAGTAATTTGATCTTAGAATCTTTGTCCGGTTGGAAGTTCTCGTCCATATATTGCAATACGTCTTCCACACCTATCTGCTTCGCATTTCCCACAGACCAAACGGAGTTGAACTGCAAACCTTTTGTTACGGCACTCTCCAGAATGAAAACGGCAGTCGCACCGGAACTGGATATCAAATCGACTCCTTGTGGATGCAGTTGCGGGATGGGTTGGCTGAACACACTATGATGCCAGGTATTCATCAGTCCAATGCAATTCGGTCCTATCAAGGAAGCTCCATACTTATTTACTGTTTCCAGAATACGGTCTTCCAGCAATGCACCCTCATGTGTTTCCTCACCAAACCCGGCGGAAAGGATGATAAACGCACGTACCTGTTTTTCAGCAGCAAGCACCTCCACAGCATCCGGACACATCTGTGCCGGAATGGCAAGTATAGCCAGATCCGTATCGGGGATGTCCTTCACATCGGCATAAGCTGTTACACCTTGTACTTCTGTCTCTTTGGGGTTTACGGCACGGAGTTCTCCGGTATAGCCACCGTTAATAAGATTACGCAGGATGGCGCCTCCCGGCTTGTGCACATTATTGGATGCTCCCACCACTACAATACTGGCAGGACGAAGCAATTGGTTTGTTATCATAGTTTGTTCACTTTAAGTTCAGGATACAATGTGACAAATATACGCCTTTTATGCAATCCTGCAATCGGAAAGGTACTAATTCTACCAACAAATCCTGAGACTTTTATTTCAATGCAGTGAAATAGGTCAACGCACTAATCTCTTTGAATGACAAAACAGGAGATTACCGTTTTCATCACGAAGATGCATCCCGTTACCCTCGCAATAACGGAAGAAGGAACAATCGCCACAAGCATCTTTTTTCATCCAATCGCGGTTACGGAATGGCTGGAAGCGTTCTTCCCACACCTGCATAAAATTGTCCTGATAGATATTCCCTTGATGAAAATCACTCCGGATACTGGGACAAGCAGAGATAGAACCGTCTATCAGGATAGAACCGACGGTAACACCGGCATTACAAGCGAAGAAGCTATCGCGTACTTCCCCTTCGTACTTGCCGAGAAAGCCTTCGCAGCCATAACTCAGATGTATCTTTCCCTCCTTACGGGTTTCTTTAATGAAGTCCATAAGTCCGGTAAATTCTTCATCTGTCAGCTGGAACTCAGGGTGCGAAGCAGCACGGCCAACCGGGAAGATAGTAAACATCCGCCATTGGCGAACGCCTATTTTATAAAGAGATGTTTTTAATTCGTCCAGATAAGGGTAGTTACGTCGGTTAACGCAAGTCACCACATCCCAGGTCAGTTCCGGTTCGTGCACCAGCATCTTTATAGCTTCCAAAGCATTGTGATGGCTCTCAGGATGTCCCCGCAACCAATTATGATCTTCGGCAAAACCATCCAGACTGATAGTTATGGAGTGTAATCCGGCAGCCATGAGACGTTCCAAGCGTTCCTTTGTCAGATAAAACCCGTTGGAGACCATGCCCCACGGATAACCACGACGGTAGAGAGCCAGACCGACTTTTTCCAGGTCTTCCCGCATCAGGGGTTCTCCACCGGTGATGATGATACTTACTTTATTGGGATTTACATAAGGAGTAATGGAATCGATAGTACGCAGAAAATCTTCGGCAGGCATATCTTTCACTGCCGCCATTCGTTTGCAGTCGCTTCCGCAATGCTTGCAGTGGAGATTACAACGCAAAGTGCACTCCCAGAAGAGCTGCTTCAGAGGGTGCAGTTCTTTCAGGTTATTCCAGATCTTCCGGTTTATTTCCAGAGCAAGCTGTTTACGTATTGAAAGATTATTCATTCTTTTTCTTCAGTACAAAATCTACTTCTTTAGTGTCACTGCCTTGATACCAGCCTTTGCCACCTGTCGGCTCCATTTTTATGTCAGTTGAGTCTGCTTTATAAATACCCGGTGAATCTTCACATACTAAGCGGTATTTACCATAGCCACCTGCCTGCTCATTTAAGAATCGGAACTCTCCATTCTCTTGAGTATACAGAGTATCAGTGTAATAAGCTCCCATCGGTTCTCCATCCGACGTAAGTTCCTTTACGATAACCCTTGCATCCTTTACAGGTTCGCGTAGTTCATCAAGTACCTTACCTTTAATCTCAAAACGACAATAAGGTGTTCCATATTCATCAGCCCCCGTCCCGTCACATGCATTAAAACCAAGTAAGACCAATACGCCGGACAATATCCGGTTGTAGAAATGTAACCATCGTTTCTTCTCTTCCTTCATTTTCATAGCATTTCTCATGTTCATTCTTAAATTAGATATCCTTTTTGTAAAATGCTGTTCTTTTAAAAATACTGCACCAAAGATAACTTTTTATCTGCAATAATTCAAAATAATTGTCAGTATTCCGTATAAAGATTTCATATCTTTGAAGCTTCATATCTAAAATGAAGTGTAAACAAGAAGAATTATGAACATCAGAAACAGAATACAACAACTATTAACCGCCATCAACCAAGGAGTTTACGAGAAGGATACCGAACTCAGTTTGTCACTATTGGCAGCATTGGCAGGTGAAAGTGTTCTCTTACTGGGTCCTCCGGGAGTAGCCAAGTCCATGGTGGCTCGCAGACTGAAATCCGCCTTTAAGGGAGCAAAAGCTTTTGAATATCTGATGTCACGCTTTTCTACTCCCGACGAGATATTCGGCCCTATCAGTATCAACCGGCTGAAAGAGTTTGATAAATACGAACGTGCCATTGAAGGGTATCTGCCTACGGCAAGCGTGGTGTTTCTGGATGAGATATGGAAAGCGGGACCTGCCATACAAAATTCATTGCTCACCGCCATCAACGAGAAAATCTATCGGAATGGCGATAGCGAAATTAAGCTACCACTAAAACTTCTGATTGCCGCCAGTAACGAGTTGCCTGCACACGGCGAAGGACTCGAAGCCCTGTGGGACCGGTTCCTGCTGCGTATCATCTGCACCTGTGTAAAAGACGAACAGACTTTCTACAACATGCTGCTCGATGACAACGATAAAGAAATAAACGTGCCCTCAGAACTGCAAATCAGTGAAGAAGAATATGCAGACTGGCGCGGACAGATCAACCGGATTTCACTATCTGCCGAGATTCTGCACTACATTACTAACGTTCGCCGCCAACTGAAACGGCTTCCACTGGATGATGAAGGCACTGCCCGAAACGTATATATAAGCGACCGTCGCTGGAAGAACATTGTGCAATTGCTGAAAGCCTCAGCTTTCATTAACGGACGTACAGAGGTCAACTCATCAGACCTGCTGCCCCTATACCATTGTTTGTGGAATGAGGCAGATGAATGTGAGCCGATTCATCAATTGGTCATCCGGGAACTATTCACCTCCTGCCTGGAAAAAATGGAAGAAATCACCGAAGCGATTAAAAGCGACATCCGGATCAGCCGTGTACGCCAAGCTTTGGAAGACTTCAAGAACAACTGTTCCCCCAGGAATGAACTGGAAATTACAGACTACTTCTATTACCATGTAGAGGAACACGGAACAGGCCATACGTACATCTTTGCCGTAGACTATCTGGCTCTGAAAGAACAGAAGAGAGAAAATGCACCTAAACAAGCTGTCATCTATCCCGACCCATTGAATCCGGGACGTTCCATCATTCGTTGTTACCCGGGCGGAACGCCCTCATCATCTGCCTCCCAGCAACGGATAAACCTGTACAGGGAAGGAACAGAATACCTGTTGATAGACGGTGTGCGATATCCGATGAGCCAAAGGAAAAAAGGAGAAAAAACACTCTCTCCATCCGGCAAATCCTCCCAAAGCCTGTTCGACAAATTGCCTCAGATCACTCCCCGCAATTACCGGAACGAGTTGAATCAACTTTTCCAGCAACTATCAGCCCTCACCAGTTCCTTATGTACGGACAACCTATTCGTCACACCGACTGATAAAGAGTTAATCATCCGCTACTCGGACGAAGTATTAAAAAGACTGCGGAATGTAGAGATCGAAGAGGAAAAGTTACAATTCAATTTGCAGCAATATGGCGGGGCTAACCAAAAAGAAGTATGACATTCACTTCTATACGAAGATAGTCGAGAAATTTGTGCAGACAGGAGAATGCGCCAAGACTCTATACGGCGAAACGGAAGATCCCCTGTTGCTCTATCTACTGGCCATCATGAACAATCCTTCCATCAGAGTTATGGTATTAAGCGATGAGGTCCGGGCACGCATATTCTATGACATCACCACGCAGTTTGTCTGGCAGTTTCTCGAACAGGAAAAGTTCCAGATGCAAAGAGCTCAATCCGAACTTGGAGAAATGGAAAGCGCCTTGAACTGGATTAAGGAGAAGCGGGACGGTTGGCAAGCTTTATTAAGAAAGATCAAAGACGATTATAAAGAAAATGCTTTCGACGAACCGTTCTACGAACACATGTTCGGAGATAAAGACAAGCAGCATGACTCTACTGTCTGGGAGAAGATGCTGAAAGACTGGGAAGATTCTTTTCATCAGAAGCAACAGGAGCAAAAAGAGAAAAGCCTGGATATCAAGAAGGACTTTCTGGAAAAGAAACTAAAAACCAGCCTGGATAAGATACCGGAATATCTGGAAAAGCACCAAGTGGATAAAGAAGAATTCTATCAGGCATGGAGCATGATGAACGGGCTATGGAATACCATAGATTTTGAGAATATCCGGAAGATTGTAAAACTGCAAAAGGAATATCCCGAACTGCTGAAAGTAGCCAACCGCATGGGGCGAATAGCCGACGATGAGGGTAGCAAACAAGTATATGTGACGGAAGGCAGTGCCTACAAACTGGCTCACTCTCAAAAGAGTGACATTCTGGGTGTCACCATCGGCAACGACCTGAATGCCCTGCTCCCCTCGGAACTGCTATACTATGCAGACAATGATCTGCAAGATGTCTTTATGCTGAAATACTTCACACAGAAGCTGCAAACCTTCCGTTACAAATCGGAAATCATGCAACCCTCCAGACGTCTGGAGGTAAAACCGGCAGTCCTGAAAGGACCTATGATTGTATGCCTCGACACCTCGGGCAGCATGACCGGGAAACCGGAGAAGATGGCTAATTCTCTACTGATAAAGCTCATAGAGATCGCAGAGCATCAAGACAGAGAATGTTTTCTGATTTCATTCTCCGTATCTACCAAAACCATTGATATACGACGCGACCGATTGAAACTAATGGAATTCTTCAGCCATCCCTTTAGTGGCGACACAGATGCCACCCAAATGCTGAAAGATACTTTCAGAATGCTTGACGAAAACCGTTATATGAATGCAGATGTCTTACTTATCAGCGATTATCGCATCCCGGAATGTAAGCCGGAATTATTAGAACAAATGAGTATACACCGTGAAAAGGGTACTCGCTTTTACGGTCTGCAGATCGGCATTGCTCCGAACGAATGGACGGAACATTTCGATCATATCTACCGAATAGAGTATCATGTAGACCGTAAGCACTAAAGCCAGTCCATCAGTTCCATCGGACTTTTCACTTGTTTCAGCCTGGGATGGGTAAATGTATCCACCACCTCATGCTGCCACATCACCTCAAAAGGAATGTGTACTCCGTATCCCCCAATGGACAGCACCGGTTGAATATCGGATTTCAAAGAATTACCGATCATCAGAAATTCTTCCGGAGCGACCTGAAGGACTTGTAGCAGGCGAGTATATTCTTTCTCGGTCTTATCAGACATTATTTCAATATGATCAAAATAAGGCATCAGCCCGGAACGCTGTAATTTACGCTCCTGATCCAGCAAATCACCTTTCGTTGCCACTACCAGACGATACCCTCCTTGTTCTTTCAAAGCTTTCAGAGTTTTTTCCACACCAGGCAGCAATTCAATCGGCATCTGGAGCAGAGATTTACCTAAAAGAATAATTTGCTGTATCTTCTCTGCTGAAATCTTCTGTCCACTCATCCGCAAAGCTGTTTCAACCATTGAAATGGTGAATGCCTTGGCACCATAACCCAAACATTCCAGATTCCCCATTTCTGTTTTAAACAACTCTGCCGAAATCTCTTCTGCACCACCGTAATCACTCAGTAATTCTGTATATTTTCGTTCTACCTCTTGAAAAAAAGGCTCGTTACTCCAAAGCGTGTCATCCGCATCGAAAGCTATGACTTTAATAGCATGTTTCATCTTCTCTATTTTTATAAATAGTATTACGCACTTTACGTTACATATTTTATGTCATACAAAACACGGAATAAATATCGAGCAAAGCAAATGAGAAACTTTTTTTAACGCCTTTCTTTCCAAAAACAAACTAAAAAAGCGACACGGGACATACCTGAGATATACTTGCTCCGTACCAACCCCGTACATTCTCCACTCAAAGGTACTTCCGACTGGAGAACGTACGGAGCAAGTACGGTTCTGATATAGTCCGGGTATGGTCCAAATATGATTTGAAGGCAGTTCTAATAACACTTATATATATTTTAAAATATAGTTACATTATCATAAAGAAGTATTATTATCCTGTTATTTATAAAAAGCTATCTATTTTTGCATAGTCTAAAGCATTATCAACAAAATTACACACAAATATGAGACTTATTAAACTATCACGAATCATTACCTTTATGAGATCGGGATGCTATTCTTGCAATAACATACAAAACTCAATCTATGGAGCATCGCATTAAAGAATTAGACTATCTGAAAAGCATTCTTATCCTTCTAATGGTTGCTTTCCATCTGATATATATAGGAGATAAATATCCTTATATAAAACAGATCGTATACACGTTCCACATGCCCGCTTTCCTAATCATATCCGGTTATTTGACTAATGTACAGAAAGATATCAGAAGCTTTATGAGAAAACTATTATGGATTTTCATTCCCTACCTGTGTATGGAAACAGGTTACGTACTAATGTCGCATATCTTACCCGTGAGAGAAAATGTACCGGAAATTAGTTCAGGCATTTTATTGCATAAAATATTTATAAAGCCATTGGGCCCCTACTGGTATCTCCACATGCTTATTATCTGTAGTCTACTATATTACCTGACTTTCCGCTATACCCGCATGAAAACAATATCACAGGTAATATTATTTGGTCTTGGTCTATTTACAGCATCATACTGGGGTGGAATTATAGTGTTTGCCAATGCCATTTACTTCCTTGCAGGGGTAATCATTAAACAAAGCAAATTACCATTTATCCGCATCTTTCAGCCATCGCTTCTTGCCCTTGTCCCCATGATACTACTCTGCTGTTTTCCAGACAATCTGAACAGAGGGGTACTGGCAGGTATCACTATTACTTATCTGGCTATCATTATATCACTATATGCACACAGTTATCTATCCAAGGGAATCAGGCAATGCTCTTATTTTATAGGTAGAAATACTCTTGTCATATTTCTCTTCTCCCCTCTTTTCACAATATTATGCAAGATGTTCCTACCTTTTTTATTCTTTGAGCCCACCGGAATACTTTTTATGATCATATCCGTTGCAATCACTGTAAGTGGATGTATAGTAATAGCATGGAGCATGGATAAACTACACTTTTCACGCTTCTTCTTTGGACAAAATGCAATATTAAACTAACAGCTACATAAATCTAACAGAACCTAAAGTTCCTCGCATTACTCATTCAGAGTAAACTGCCATGCACAACAACAGCTCTTATCAGTGATATCCGGATAGCAACTGAGGCACTCGCAAGTAATACGTTCATCTATTGCAGCCGCAAAACCACTATATTCAATGATGCCTACTGATTTACAAGGATGATATTCCATTTGTTTACGCTTACGGGCAGTTTGCACATGACAGTCTAATGTGCGATATATTAAAGTCTTACCATCTTTCCCGAAAATAAGCTCATCATTGTTTATATTTGCATAGAAACGTAGCTGCAAGGCTTTTGCCAGCCCTTCCAGTCCTGCATGTTCCGGCAGTTCAAGAAACTGCTTGATTCTCCTTGCCTCTGTGATTGTAAAAACTCTCCATGCCTCCCTATCGTGATGCATGGCCTCATCCATTCCATATTTTCGTTCTACCGATTGAAACCATACACCATCCATAGCCAACCAGTTTTTGGAATAGGCTTCGATGAGTTTTATAAGTTCTTCTTTAGTAAGGGAGTTTAAAAGAGTATTTTGTTTCATTGTTAAAAGGCTTATATAAATAACTATAGAAATTTATTGAACAACATTTATTGCTATCCCAATTTTGCAAATGTATAACTTTTATTCTAATCTTAAATACTATCTATTTTTTTCGTGGAGCATATTATCAGTACTACGTATAATAAAAAAATTACTAGCATAAAATATACCCATTTTCCCCATTCTTTACAAGAAACAGCCTATATTTGCATAATTAAAAATAAAAACGTCAAAAGTATACATACATGAAGTTAACTAAATTATTATTTATTATTTTTCTATTATCGCATTTCTATTCTTGCAACAATAAACCACTTCCCTACACTATGAAGGTCGCAAATTCTCTTGTAAACACTCATCCCGATAGTACTCTTGCATTATTAAAACAATTTAAAGACAGTATAAACCTAGAACCTAAAGAAACGCAAATATATTATCAATTACTGACCATAAAAGCAAAAGATAAAGCATACATCACACATACCTCAGATAGCGTACTATTAAAAGTATTACACTATTATGAAAATAAAAAGGATAAAAGACATCTACCGGAAGTATACTACTACGCAGGGCGAGTATATAGAGATTTAGGAGATGCACCACAAGCATTGGATTTTTTTCTCCAAGCTATTGATGCTTCATATTTATATATGGACTACAAGTTGGTGAGCCGCATTTATAGTCAAATAGGTACCCTTTACCTTTATCAAAACATATATGATAAGGCTCCCGAAGCATTTAGCAAAGCATATCAATTTAGCATATTATCAAAAGATAGCATTAGTATGATATATAATTTGCGAGATATTGGGCGAGCATTTAGTACACAAGAGAAAGTAGACAGCGCAATATACTATTACAAAAGAGCAGATATGTTAGCTGATAAAATAGAAAATTTAAATCTAAAAAGAATTATTAACGGTGAATTATCTGGATATTACACCAAACTAGGTATGTATCAAGAAGCCTATAAAAGCATGCAAATTGCCTTCAAAAAAATAAATGTTATTAATTTAGCTCCTCGCTATAGCACAGCAGCACAATATTACTATTATACTAATCAATTAGACTCAGCAATCCATTATTATACGCAACTATCATTTATGGATAAATACAGCTACAAAGCAGAAGGATACCAAGGATTAAGTTACATTGCCCGTTCAAAAGGAGAATACAAAAAAGCATTAGAGTATTTAGACAAAGATTTAGCATATACAGATTCTGCAAGAAGCATAATTCAAACAGAAATTGTCCGCAAAATAAATTCATTATATAATTATCAATTAAAAGAAAAAGAGAATAAACGCTTGCAGCATCAGGCCAGTAATCACAAAATATGGAACATTATTCTCATCTCTTTTCTTTTTTTCCTCATGCTTCTTTTTGTCACTTATCAACAATACCGCAAAAGAAAAGAACAAGAGACCTTACTTCAACAAGAAAAAATAGAAAGAATATTAAGAGGAGAATATAACCAAAGCCTATCATATATCGAACAAAACAAAAGACAAATAAAAGAATTAGAAGAATCTTTAAAGGCTGCAGAAAAAACAAGCAATTTACTAACACAAGATTTGCTTAGACTCCAGAAAAGAAACATTGAAAAAAATAATGAGCAAATTATAGTTAAGCAAGAATTAAAAGAGCATAACCATTACAATCCTAAAGAAATCTTCAATATATAAAAAATTTCTACAGGCAGACCAAGGAGAAAAAATTAGGAAAGAAGACTGGCAAGAACTGATTAAGAGTATAGACGAAACATATACTCAATTTACACAACGCTTACTTGAACTCTATCCAATGAAAACTATAGAAATGCAAGTTTGCCTATTAATAAAAATAGGATTATCTCCCACACAAATCGCATTTATAACTGCACATACGAAACAAGCGATTACATCTATACGTAAAAGACTATGTAAGAAGGTTTTCAAGAGAGAAGGAAGCCCCGAAGAATGGGATATCTTCATTCATGCAATGTAACTAGAAGAGTACTTATTGCATACTATTATTGCCCCATTCACAAAAATGCGTACTATTTGCGTACTCCATTATGACTTAAGTTCAGTATAAGCTTTTTATATTTGTAACAAAAAAATAGTTATGGTACATTACTTCTTTATATTTGTTCTGTTAGTAATATATCTTTCTCCCGCAATACGGGCAGAAGAAGTTATTATTCCAATAACGTCTAAAATTGCAGGGAATGATGACCCCAAAGAAAAAAACACATGGGAACAAGATAATCGCTCTATTACAATTTTCCCAACTGTTATAAAAGACAATAATACTATATATATTTACTCAAATATTTTATTAGATAATCTCCAGATAACGATAAAAGATGAAATGGACAATATTATATACTCTAATAATATTGCTATAACAAATAATTATCCATATTCGTTTATGACAACATACATAAAGAACAAAAAATACATCATTGAAATGACCTATAAAACAACAGTCTTTTACGGCACTTTTCAATACTAAAACATCTTCATAGACAAACAACGTTGTTCTAAACACCACATTATTAACTCAAAAATGCTCAAGATTATGAAAAAGAACTTTTTTATTATTTCCGTAGCCCTATTGGGAGTTACAATTATCTCTGTAGCCAATAATCAGAAAAATGAAAATGTGGCACCTCGTGCTATACAAAACAGAAAGATTACAGATACACTAAAGGATGCAACTTTTCAAAGGCTGGAAAACGGCCAGGTTTTAACAATAAATACTTGGCAAAGAAGCTGTCCTTACGGTGGTTCTGAGTCTTGTGACTCTGGTACCTATACAGAAAAAATTGTTATATAAATTCATTTGAACGGAAAGTGTCTGAAAGGTAGGTTAATCAACAAAACAAATGCAATATTCGTTTACCTTTCGGACACTCTTTCAATCCAAACTTTTGAAATATGAGAAAACTTCTATCCCTTCTTTTAAGCACCTTGCTTTTTTCCTGTCAGCCAAGCTCCAGGCCGGATCACACAAGTATTATGAGTTTCCAATTAGATAGCGTACAAGCATCAGACGTTAACCCGGTATGCGAAGTAAAATATATTCCATTAGAATTAACAGATAATTCATTAATTGGAAGTATCGATAAAATTTTATACCGGAATAAACATTTCTACATTTTCGATAAAAGTGCCAACATGGGAATTCTTATATTCAACGAAAACGGCAAGTTTATAAAAGCACTATATCGAGTTGGAGAAGGTCCCGGAGAATACATAGCTCCCATTGACTTTGATGTGGACGGCTCAGGAAATTTATACATAGCAGACAATGCCCGCCAGAGGATTATCAAATATAGTGGGAATAACTTCGAACAATACGAAGAAATGGATTTAGGATGTTATTTTATGGAATTTGCCGTAATTGACAAAGAACATATCGTATTATCAGAAATATACAATCAAGGCAGCGTAAAAGATAAATTGGCCGTTTATTCTCAAAAAGATAAGAAAGTACACCCTCTACTCAAATCAGCACTGACAGAAATAGACGAACAAAGAATCCCAAGAGGCTCCTCTCACTATTTATATCGTTCCGGTGATAAGGTTTATTTTTATCAACGTTTTACCCCGGAAGTTTATACCATACACGGAGCATCCATTGATATGGCAGCAAATCTTCTTTCGGATAAATATTTTAAGGAAGAAGAACTAAAAGCTTTAGAAAGTAATTCTCGGTCATTCATGGTTGATATGAAGCATATTAAAGATATAAATGCTTTCTATGAAACACCAGATGGGTACTTCTGTTCCCTGTCCACTTTCCCGCTTCCACAATTCTTTTGGATTTCCAAAATAGATGGCAACATACGCAATCTTAATCTGATAGAAGAAAACAAGCTATTGGGAAACCTGACTATCAACGGAGTGGCAGACAATTACTTAATTTGCAGTTCTAACTACAGCGAAGAAACCGTAAAATCTGCATTAAAGATAGACAAGCTCGATGAAAGTACCATACAAGTGTTTACAAGTTGGAATGAAGACAGTAATCCGATATTGATATTATTCCAGTTAAGCCACCAATAAATATAGATTTCTGCCATATGTAGTTGGATATTTCATTGTCTTCTCTTTTTCTTTGAGTGGAAAACTGCTATCTTTGCACACCAAAATGCGCTCATAACAAAAGAGATACATATATCACAATGGAAAAGAAATTCAAACGCACTACCGTTACGTCGGCATTGCCCTACGCTAACGGACCGGTTCATATCGGACACCTGGCAGGAGTTTATGTACCCGCTGATATCTACGTTCGCTATCTGAGACTGAAAAAAGAAGATGTAATCTTTATCGGAGGTTCGGACGAGCACGGAGTACCTATCACCATACGCGCCAAGAAAGAAGGCGTGACGCCGCAGGATATAGTAGACCGTTACCATACACTTATCAAAGAATCATTCAAAGAGTTCGGCATTTCATTCGATGTATACAGTCGTACGACTTCAAAAACTCACCACGACACTGCTTCGGAATTCTTCCGCAAGCTGTATGACAAAGGTGACTTCATCGAGAAAACCAGTATGCAGTATTACGACGAGGAAGCCAAAACTTTCCTTGCCGACCGCTATATTACAGGCGAATGTCCCCACTGCCATGCAGAAGGTGCCTATGGCGACCAATGCGAGAAGTGTGGTACAAGCCTCAGCCCCACAGACCTGATTAATCCAAAAAGTGCCATCAGCGGAAGTAAGCCTGTAATGCGTGAAACAAAGCATTGGTACCTGCCGCTTGACCAACACGAAAGCTGGTTGCGCCAATGGATTTTGGAAGACCATAAAGAGTGGCGTCCCAACGTATACGGTCAATGCAAAAGCTGGCTTGACATGGGTTTGCAACCGCGTGCAGTAAGCCGTGACCTCGACTGGGGTATTCCGGTGCCCGTAGAAGGTGCAGAAGGAAAAGTGTTATACGTATGGTTCGATGCCCCTATCGGTTACATCAGCAATACGAAAGAATTGTTGCCCGACACTTGGGAAACCTGGTGGAAAGACCCCGAAACACGTCTGATCCACTTTATCGGTAAAGATAATATCGTATTCCACTGCATCGTATTCCCTGCCATGCTGAAAGCGGAAGGCAGTTTCATCTTACCGGACAATGTACCGAGCAATGAATTCCTGAATCTGGAAGGTGATAAGATTTCTACTTCACGCAACTGGGCTGTATGGTTGCACGAATATCTGGCAGACTTCCCGGGCAAACAAGATGTACTTCGCTATGTACTGACAGCCAATGCACCTGAGACAAAAGATAATGACTTCACCTGGAAAGACTTCCAGGCACGCAATAACAATGAGTTAGTGGCAGTTTATGGTAACTTCGTGAACCGTGCCCTGCAACTCACCAAAAAGTATTTCGATGGTGTAGTGCCTGCTGCCGGTGAACTTACGGATTACGACCGCGAAACATTGAAAGAATTCTCTGACGTAAAAGCAGAAGTAGAAAAGTTACTGGATGTATTCAAGTTCCGCGATGCACAGAAGGAAGCCATGAACCTGGCCCGCATCGGAAACAAATACCTGGCAGATACCGAACCCTGGAAGATTGCCAAGACGGATATGGACCGTGTAGCCACTATCCTGAATATCTCCCTGCAACTGGTTGCCAATCTGGCCATTGCATTCGAACCGTTCTTGCCGTTCAGCAGCGAGAAATTGCGTAACATGCTGAATATGGACAGTTTTGACTGGGCTACTCTGGGCAGCACTGATCTATTACCAGCCGGTCACCAATTAGCGACACCTGAACTACTGTTCGAAAAGATAGAGGACAGCGTTATCGAAGCACAGGTACAGAAATTGCTCGATACAAAGAAAGCCAATGAGGAAGCCAGCTACAAAGCCAACCCCATCCGCCCGAACATTGAGTTCGATGACTTCATGAAACTGGATATTCGCGTAGGTACCATATTGGAATGTCAGAAAGTTCCTAAAGCTGATAAATTGCTGCAATTCAAGATTGCCGATGGATTGGAGAACCGTACCATTGTCAGCGGTATTGCACAGCATTACAATCCAGAAGAGCTGGTAGGCAAGCAAGTATGCTTCATAGCCAACCTTGCTCCGCGTAAGTTGAAAGGTATCGTCAGTGAAGGCATGATCCTTTCTGCCGAGAATTTTGACGGAACGCTCTCGGTTGTTACTACGATGAAAGAGGTGAAGCCGGGCAGTGAAGTGAAGTAATCAATAATCTTAGAATGCCGAATAACAACTCAAGAACTCATAAAAATTCTGGAGGATTTCATTCACTTACCAAGGGAGAGTGAAGTCATAGAATTCAAAAAAGGCTCAGAATGGATTCGATACACAAAAATTGAGAGAATATTTCTCTGCACACAGCAACGAAGCCAATCTCGGTCAAAAAGAATTTGCCCGATTGTTATTCGGCATTCATGATAAGGCTCACAAGATACGGAGCGAGATTATGAAATTAAGAAATGATATCTTAATCATAAACCGAACAAGCAGTGCCAGAAACATCACTAAAAGAAAAAACAGCCAAAGGATTATTGTGGGGTGGCATAGGTAATGGCGCCATGCAATTGCTAAACCTTGTCTTCGGCATATTTCTTGCTCGGCTGTTGTCTACTACAGACTATGGTATGGTAGCTGTACTGACTATCTTCTCTGCCACAGCCAGCATCTTTGCCGAAAGCGGTTTTGTAACGGCCATCGTTAACAAAAAAACAATTAAAAGCGAAGACTATAATGCAGTATTCTGGTTCAGTTTCTGCATGGGCACCGGGCTCTACTTGCTGCTATTCATATGCGCACCACTTATAGCCAAATTCTTCGAAGTTCCGGCACTATGTCCTCTCGCAAGAGTACTCTTTCTTGGATTTCTATTCGGCAGTTGTTCTACAGCCCCTTCCTCCTACTTTTTCCGCAACTTAATGGTAAAGGAACGGAGCCAGATACAAATCATCGCCATTATCATATCCGGTATTACGGGTATTACCTTTGCCTACTTCGGCTTCGGATATTGGGGCATTGCACTGCAAACTCTCCTTTATTCCGGCTGCAACACTTTATTGCTATGGCTACGTTGTCCTTGGAGACCTAACCGGAGCTTCCGTATGGAACCCCTCCGTGAAATGCTTCCGTTCAGCCTAAAGATATTCTTCACTACCTTGTTTACACACATCAACAACAATATCTTATCATTTCTGATAGGCAAATTCTATACAATTACACAGGCAGGATACTACTCTCAGGGAAGTAAATGGACCACTATGGGGTATTCCACCATCTACGGGATGATTAACAGCGTAGGGCAACCTGTATTCCGTGAAGCCTACACCGACACGGAACGTCTTCAGAATATATTCCGCAAGATGCTTCGTTTCACAGCATTTATATCCTTCCCTGCCATGTTAGGGTTGGGAATCGTTTCTAAAGAATTGATTGTCATCACCATCACCGAAAAGTGGTTACCATGTGTACCTATCATGCAGATTCTTTGCGTATGGGGCGCGTTTATGCCTATAAGCACTTTGTATACCAATCTGATGAACAGCATAGGTCGTCCCCATATTTACATGTGGAATACAATTGCCTTGGGAATTGCCCAACTCTTATTCGTATGTTTTAGTTACCCCTTCGGTATCAATACGATGTTAGTAGTATACACAACTACCAATGTATTGTGGCTGGGCATCTGGCACTACTTCAGTCATAAACATATCGGTCTGCCCTTGTTTTCAATCTTGAAAGACACTGCCCCTTATATTCTTTTGACAGCATTCTCATTAGGTACCGCCTGGTATGCCGCTTCATTTTTCACTAATGTTTATGCAACGCTTTTCATCAAAATAGCTGTAGCCGTTTCACTCTATATCCTGGCTTTATGGAGATTGAAATCAAAAATATTCGAAGAGAGTATCCAATTCCTGTTCAAACGAAATAAGTAGTTACTATGAAAATTCTGTTTCTTACTCAAGATATTACGGTAAAAGGTATTCCCAGAGCTTACAATACGGGATTTTCACTCATGGTAGCACAAATCGCCGCAGCCCTTGCTGCCGAGGGCACCGAAGTGTATGTTTCTTCTTCTTCACTGACTAATGACACAACCGTAATTTACTCTGGAACAGGAGAGAAGCAATTCACCTTGCTGGAAAGAAAACTGAAGTATCTACTTACCTATCTCCGGTGGAAAGATATACCACGTGCTATCTGTCATGCCTTATCTTCGCATAAGATGTCAATAGCATGGCGTATCAAGTTATTAAAATACACCATCAGTATCGGTTTTAATATACATCTGATACGCAAAACAAACCCGGACGTTATCTTCATCCACTCTTTAGGACCGGAAGTACTCCCTTTCATATCTGCTGCCCTACATACAGGCAAACCGTTTGCCCTTGCCTTACACGGATTATTCAGCCAAGCTAACAAAGACGACTTCACAACACAAGGTGAAATACGGTTATTACCCAGTCTGCTTCAATCAGGAATGCCGCTTACTGTAGTAAGCAGTGGCATGCACAACAAATTACTCAATCTTTATGAATGGAAGGAATGTAAAAACATATACGTTGTTCCAAATGCACTGAATGATGATGAAGAAACAGAAAATGCAGCAACCGATGATCCCTGGACAGAAACCTATCGTATTCTTACAATCGGCAACCTCAATGAAAATAAGAACCAGTTGCAAATACTACGGGCGTTTTCCCTCTTGCCTACCGATATTAAGGAAAAAAGCCAACTGTGCCTGATAGGTAAAGATGCCCTTAACGGACAATTACAAAAGGAAGCGGAAAACTTAGGAATCAGCCAAGCATGTATTTTCACCGGAAGCTTACCCCACAATGAAGTATTTCGCTGGATAAGAAATACAAAAGTAGTGGTGTTGGCAAGTAAGCTCGAAGGATTCGGCCTTTCTATCATTGAAGGTTATCACTATGGAGTACCTGCCGTCTGTTTTGACCGTATAGATGCTTTTGAAGACTTATATCATGAAAAGTGCATGACTCCAGTCTATGAATACAACGACAAAGCACTAGCAGACGCTATTCACAAAACTCTGATACAGCAGTGGGACAAAAACTTCATTCGTGCGTTTGCCGGAAAGTTCAGCAACCATGCAATGGCATCCGCATATCTGAATATCCTCCGACAAGCACAGGTCGGCAAACTAACAGAAAAGACATTTAATCGTTTAGTGGATAAGTATTTATCGTAAAAAACTAAGAAAAGTATTTCACCAGTTCTTCCAACATACCGTTATCCGCAAGAATCTTCTCTACAAATTCACGGAATGCACCGAAACCACCATGGGCTTGCGTCACATAGTTCACTTCCCGCTTCACATAATCAGGCGTATTGCAAGGAGAAGCACTGAAACCAACAGCACGTAACAGATGAATATCATTCAGATCATCACCGATAAAGGCAACATCCGCAAGGGTTATTCCCATCTCCGCACAAACTTCTTTTGCCTTCGCCAGTTTATCACCGACATGCAGGTAGCAACGGGTAATCTTCAGTTTATCGGCACGCTTCTGCACGAGCAAAGAATCCTCACCTGTCATAATGGCAACAGGTATGTTCAACTTATGCAAAAATATCACACCCCAACCATCTTTCACTGAAAAACGCTTCATAACATCTCCCTCAGCAGTATAATACATTCCGCCATCGGTCCACACACCATCAATATCGGTAATCACTAATTTCGGCAACATAATTCAATAACAGTTAAATGATAGAACTCGGATAAATGATCTCATTACGGGGAATTTCTTTCAATACCTTATGCCCTACTACCTTCTCACGGTCAGCCCACTTAAAGCCATCACCGGGACTTAACAAATGGATATCATCTTCAGTAATAATATCTCCGGGATGCAAAGTTTTATTCGTTGCGATAGAACGTTCCAGCTTCACTTTTGCCGAAGCCACAGAGGAGTCGATATACAATTCTTCTTTTCCCAGCCAGCGTTCGGCGATACGGATATCACGTATCATGCGGTTCACACCATCAGGCCCGAGCGAACCTTGCTGATCGGTTCCTTTCATGCGGCGGTCGATAGTGACATGCTTTTCGATGATCTCCGCACCCATACCCACAGCAACGATAGGGGCAGCAATGCCAATGGTATGGTCTGAAAAACCAATACAGTATTGACCATAATGCTGTTTCAGATAAGAAATCGTCTTTAAATTCAGATTATCGGGCTGAGTAGGATATTGGGATACACAATGCAAGATAGAAATGTTATCATGATAGTGAGTGATAACTTCCAAAGCATCATCCAGTTCCTTCTTGCCTGCCATACCGGTAGACAGGATAATAGGTATCTTCGTTTCGGCCATTACCTCCAGCAACGGCAAGTTGGTAAGGTCACGGCTTGCCACTTTCAGGCGGTCGGGAGTGAAGAGCTTCAACAAGGAGAGACAGCCTTTGGAACAAAGCGTTTCCACAAAATCGAGGCCTAAAGCCTTGGCATGCTTATAGACTTCCAGATGCTCTTCGTCCGTCAGTTCCAAGAAAGCGCGATGTTCGCCATAGGTGCGTCCGAAAGAATGGGGAGAATCATACGGACGGTTCATCTGCGAGTCCGTCAGTTCCTCATTCAGATCACGCTTGGTCAGTTTCACCGCATCCATCGGACGAAGTTCTATATTGAACACTTCTTCACGAACAGGGCGGGACACCAGGTCTACGATCAACTTGGCTATGTCGACGGAACCATTATGGTTCTGTCCGATTTCTCCTATTATATAAGTACTCTTCATTGTTCTATCAAAATTAAGAGGGATGTAACAGAGTGACCTGTTATTTTTCGTTTTGGGCTATATTCTCCAGCATCTTGGCACGGTATTCAGGGTGTGATGCTACTAATTGCAACAGGGCACGAACACTACGATCAGTCTTTTCATAGAAAGTAGCATAAAGCTCTTGTAACAGGGTGAAGTCTTCCATCGTATCAAGGGTGAAACGAAGATCGAAACGGCCCTCCAACTCGGCAGGCAAAGGAAGCAGACGCACCTTGAACTTTTCGGGATGTGTATAAAGATAGATGGTGACATGCTCGATGTAGAGTTTCTCTTGTGTGGAAACTGCCGCACGACGCAGAGCATTGATCGTTGTCAGTTCAGAATATAAACCCAAATGAGATTTAATAGTAGGACGCCCGTCAGCAAAGCCATAGGCGATATAATCTGCCGGACAAAAGGCATGTTCGGCAAAGAAAGTTTTGAAAGTTTCGGGACGAAGAAAAGGGTTATCCGAACAAACACGGATAAAGCGATCCACACCGAAAACTTCGGCAGCACGGATAAAGCGATCGAGCACGTTATCCTCATCACCACGAAAACTGAGGACGCCTGCCTGATGGGCTACTTCGGCAAGTACATCATCCTGCGGACGGTTGGTTGTGGCAAGTATGATACACTTATCCGGACAAGCCTGTTTGATATTGGCTATCAGAATGTCGATAATGCGCTGTTCGCCATAGAAAGGGAGCAGTATCTTATTGTGCAACCGGGTGGAACCGGTACGTGCCTGAATAATTATTCCATCTTTCATATTTTCATCCGTTTAAAAGCATCGATATAAGAACCGGGGGTGACGTTGATTACTTCCTTACCCAATTTGCGGGCGTAGGCTTCGAGAATAAAGTAGGACTTGAAGGCTACATGCATGTGATAAAGAATCGTATAAAGTCGTGCGCTATTCAGATTCTCCTGCTTCACGGTGTCGGCCTGCGATTTATTCTGGTCGTAGAAGTGCTTCTGGTGCATCAATACTACGTTATCATCTGTTACTGTGATTTCCGGCAACCAGGAATGGTCGGCACCTGCCAGATAAATCTTCCGGAATGGCAGACGTAACCCCATGGCGATAGAAGGTATCAGCACATTGTGCGGACGGGGAACACCCCATCCTTTACGGAAAATCCAGTTACAGAAACTCTGGAAGCCTTCAATGGGCGTTGTGTTATAAATATAGAGTTTGATATGAGGATTGCCTGCCAATAAGGGTTGCCATTCTTTATCCTTCAGCGCACGGGCGGGAACAAAGAAATTCATGTCCCAAGTAGTTTTTTCGGCCATTGTCTTGAAAAGCTGCACTCGCTTCTCAGGAACAATCCAGAACAACGGATCGGCAATCAGATAAAGTTCAGGGCGGAGACGCTCGAACATAGGTGAGCTTACACAAAAGTTCACAGCGAGTAAAGTTTTTCCTTGTATGAAGTCCGCGGATTCTTCTACGGTACGGTTCAGCGAAGGGCCGTTAGCCAATATCAGCAACTCATCCGGATTGCTGAAAGAAGACGGTAAACGTGTACCCCACTTGGACTGCAACAGAATCTTCACTATACTGAGAAAGCACTGCCAGAGCTGTTCCAACCATTTCAAACCTTTTTCTCCCATATTATTATAAAGTTACGAGCTACAGGCTACAAGCGACGAGTACTATTCGGTATGGCAGCGCAGCCACTCGTAGCTCGTAACCTGTAACTTGTAGCTAATTTGTTCCTCTGCAAAGATAGATACTTTCGCCTTTATTGGCTAAAAAAACTGCGAATTTGTGGATATAAAGCGGTAAAAGCTGTACTTTTGCCGAAACATTCCGCAACATGAGAGTACTTATTATCAATACGTCCGAGAAAACAGGCGGAGCCGCCATTGCTGCCAGACGCCTGATGGAGTCGCTCTATACAGCGGGAACAGACGTGAAGATGCTCGTCCTCCACAAGGAAAGCCAATCGGAACAAGTAATTTCAGTAGGCAAAGACTGGCAAAAGAAATGCACCTTCTTATGGGAAAGACTGGTTATCTGGACAAACAATCTCTTCAGCCGGAAAAACCTCTTTACCATATCCATAGCCAACACCGGCTTCAATGTAACCAAACTACCCGTATTCCGGGAAGCTGATATCATACACCTCCACTGGATAAACCAGGGAATGCTTTCACTGAGAAACATACGGGAAATCATCGAATCGGGTAAGCCCATTGTCTGGACATTGCACGACATGTGGGAATGTACAGCCATCTGCCACCATGCCCATACCTGCAGTCTGTTCAAAAGCGAATGCGGAAACTGTCCCTTCCTGCGTTTCCCTGGCAAAAACGACCTGGCACACCGGACATTCAAGAAGAAGCAGAAACTGTTCAATGCCACCAATCGACTGAATATCGTTGCAGTCAGCAAATGGCTCTCCTCACAAGTGCAGCAAAGCACTTTGCTCAAAGAGAAGCCGATATCCGTTATTCCCAACACACTTTCACTTTCCGACTTCCGAATCATGAACAAGGAACTGTCCCGCAAAGAACTGTCCCTGCCCGACAAACATATCATTCTGTTCGGAGCCGCCCGCATCGACGATCCTATCAAAGGAGTGGAATACCTGATTCAGGCAATCCGGCTATTGATTGAAAAGAAAGAATTCCCGCAAGAGAAACTCCATCTGGCCTTATTCGGCAGAATCAAATACCCGGAAAAACTATTCAGCATCCTCCCTGTCAACTACACGTACTTTGGACGAATAGGTGATACGGACAGACTCTCACAACTGTACTCCGCTGCAGACGTCACCGTATCCGCATCTTTTTACGAAACATTCGGTCAGACATTAATCGAGGCACAAGCCTGCGGCTGTGTTCCCGTGTCTTTCGGCAATAGCGGACAGGCCGACATCATCCGTCACAAGGAGAATGGTTTCTTAGCCGATTACCTCTCCGCGGACAGTCTGGCGGAAGGTATCCGATGGGGGATAACCGAAGCCCGAGCCACCCTATCGGAAGAAAACATGCGAAACGAAGTTTCCGAAAAATATTCCGGTGAAGTCGTTGCCAAGCAATATCTCGACCTCTACCAGAACTTAATCAGAAGAAAGGTTACACAATGAGAATACTACTTATTAATACTACAGAGAAGATAGGCGGTCCGGCTGTAGCCGCCAGCCGCCTGATGGAAGCCCTGAAGAATAACGGCATCAAAGCCAAACTACTGGTGCGCGACAAACAAACCGAACAGATCACCGTAGTAGAATTGCCCCATAACCTGCGCATGGTATGGAAATTCGTATGGGAACGAATCGTTATCTGGAAGGCCAATCACTTCAACAAAAGACATCTCTTTGCCGTAGACATAGCCAATACCGGTACGGATATCACCGCTTTGCCGGAATTCCAGCAAGCAGACGTCATACATCTTCACTGGATCAACCAGGGAATGCTTTCTTTAAAGAACATCGAAAAGATTCTTGCTTCGGGCAAGCCCGTAGTCTGGACCATGCACGATATGTGGCCATGTACCGGCATCTGCCACTACTCCGGCGGATGCATGCATTACGAAGAAGAGTGCCATCATTGCCCTTTTATCCATAACGGAAGCAGAAAGAAAGACCTCTCCCACCGTATATTTCTAAAAAAACAGAAGCTGTACGAAGGACGCCACATCAATTTCGTTGCCTGTAGTCATTGGCTGGAAGAACGTGCCAAGAAGAGTGCCCTTTTCAGCGGACACTTCATTACGAATATCCCTAATCCCATCAACACCAACCTCTACAAGCCTCATAATAAAAAGGCAGCACGAGAGAAGTGCATGCTCCCGCAAGACAGTAAACTTATTCTGTTCGGTTCGGTGAAGATTATGGATACCCGCAAGGGAGTAGATTACATGATTAAGGCATGCAAACTGCTGGCGGAGAAATATCCGGAATTGAAAGAACAATTGGGCGTCGTAGTCTTCGGTAACCAGTCGCAACAAATACAGAATATGTTGCCTTTCAAGGTTTATCCGCTCGCTTTCGTCAGCAACGAGCATCAGTTGGTAGATATCTACAATTCCGTAGACCTCTTCGTCACCCCATCCCTGGAAGAAAATCTACCGAACATGATTATGGAAGCCATGTCCTGCGGCATACCTTGCGTAGGTTTCAACGTAGGCGGCATACCGGAAATGATAGACCATCTGCACAACGGCTATGTGGCACAATATAAATCGGTTGAAGACTTCGCCAACGGCATCTACTGGATACTCACCGAACCGGAATACGCCACCCTCGCCGAACAAGCCTGCCGGAAAGCTGTTTCCAATTATTCGGAACGCGCCATTGCCAAGAGGTACATTGACGTTTACAACAAAATAACCGGAAGACATGCATAATCGCCTTACGCCCAAGTTCAGCATCATCACCGTGACTTACAATGCCGAAGCCGTATTGGAAGACACGATACTAAGTGTGATCTCCCAAACCTACCACCACATAGAGTACATCATTATAGATGGTGCTTCCAAAGACCGCACCCTCGCCATTGCCGAAAAGTATCGTGACCGCATTACGCAGATCGTCAGCGAACCGGACAAGGGACTGTACGACGCCATGAACAAAGGCATCAACCTGGCAACCGGCGACTACCTCTGTTTTCTCAATGCCGGAGACAGTTTCCACGAAGATGACACTTTGCAACAGACGGTACATACCCTGGGAATTGGTGAACTGCCGGACGTGATTTATGGTGAAACAGCTCTGGTTGATAAAGAAAGGCACTTTCTCCGTATGCGCCGCCTCTCCGCTCCCGAAGTGCTGACGTGGAAGAGTTTCAAGCAAGGGATGCTTGTTTGTCATCAGGCTTTCTTTGCTAAACGAGACCTGGTTGTACCCTACGATATGCAATACCGCTTCTCTGCCGACTTTGATTGGTGCATCCGCATCATGAAAAAAGCACGGACGTTGCACAACACGCACCTCACGCTTATCGATTATCTGGAAGAAGGAATGACCACCCAGAATCAGAAAGCCTCCTTACGGGAGCGCTTCCGCATCATGGCGAAACATTACGGGCTGGTAAGCACCGTAGCACATCATGCATGGTTTGTATTGCGGATGATATTGAAGAAGTAAAACTCAAAGTAAGCCTCACACTTTCCACCTAATACAGTGCCAGAGTTGTGCCACAGCCTTGGCACAGTTTTGCCATCGCCTTGGCAAGACTATGCCATGCCTATGGCACAACTGTGCCAAAATGATGGCAAAATATGGCAAAAGTTTCTTTTCCTCTTTTAAAGCTCTTAATGCATCCGAAGCAGTAATATCGGATAGCTAAGGTATTTAGAGTCCGCTTCCATACCCCTACACAATAATACATGAACGATAGGAGAATTTTTATTAAATATGAAGTGCACCTCATATAGGTGTTATAAATAGAAAATACTATCTTTGCAGCGTCTTCCCTTTGAGCATTATAAAGCAAAAGAGAAGGCGGACATATTTGAAAAACGTTTTCGAACGTATTCTTCTACAAGTGAATTCTCGCAAAATTTATGGAAAAAAGAAGAAACGCAACGGAACGTCTACCTCGTATGTGTTATAGGGCATGCCAAGTTTTGGCATGTTCAATAATAGCGTATATGGGCGTGGGCTGTTCGTGTTGCTTATCCTTTTTTCCGGGCAATGCGAGAGGCCTACTTGTGGGATAAGTATATGCGGACTCCCACGTTTTTTCATTATGCCTGTATCAGAAGTTATAATTAACCGCCGGATATGGGAGTTACACGGCACTTTTCTTCACGATGAAACCTATTGGTGTCCTAATTAAAGAAGAATTAGAGAGACAGGAACGAAGTATCACTTGGTTTGCACACAAACTTTCTTGCGACCGTTCCAATGTTTATCGCCTATTCCAGAAAGAGAGCATTGATACTAATCTTCTCGCTCGGATTTCACTTCTTTTAGGCAGAGATTTCTTCTCTGACTTATCTGAGTATATAAAACAAAAAGGATTGTCGCAAGATTCGCAATAAATCTGTGTCATTCCTGCAGCACTGTTATGCCTTCTTTTTTACTTCTTTGTCATACTTTTGCAGAAAATAAATTAAACATTAATAGAGTATGAAAACAATGAAGTATTTATCTATGCTACTGATAATGGTGGCAATGAGCGTATGTATGGTAAGTTGCGGAGATGACGATGACGATGCTCCGACAGATGTTGCAACTGTTATAGCAGGAGATTATAGTGGTACATTGAACGTAATGGGATATACCGACCAATTCACTGCTTACATAACATTAACCAGGAAGTCAGACACTGCCGTATCTTTAGTCGTTGACTGCGATGAAATAGATATGCATTTAAACTCTGTGATTCTCGACATTACACAGAGTAACAACTCTTATAAATTAGCTTCCAGCTCAAAGGCAGTAAACGGAACTGTTATAGGTAAAAATTTAAATATAACTTTCTCTGTAGGATCTAAGACATATACATTTTATGGTGACAAATAATGTATCATAATCTGATCACTTATTAGAATTGTGCCTAAGGGAACCAGACGGCTTTCTTTAGGCACAATTTCAAAGCCTACATTTGAATTTGATTTATAACAGAAAAGTAATGAATAAATAGATACGCGGACTACACGGACCCATTTAATTCATAACCCCATCCGAGAGGCATTATTTCAACTCCTGATTCACATTATTAAACCTGCTTCTGAATAAGGCTGCAAGCTCACAAAGAAGCAAGCAACAGACTCTTCAGCTCTTTCACCCCTTCCGAAGCTCCTTTCTGAATGACATGTATCTGCCTCATCGAGTGCGTATCCACCGGTTTCGGATCAATCAGATACACCTCTGCCGTTCTCGGTACATAATTCAGCAAACCTGCCGCCGGATACACATTCATCGAAGTACCTATGATTACAAAGATATCCGCTTTTTCTACATAGTCGATAGCCCTTTCTATCTCCGGCACAGCTTCACCAAACCAAACTATAAACGGACGCAACTGAGAACCATCGCCTGCCTTGTCGCCTATCTTCACTTCATACTCTTCCGGTTTCAGCTCTTTTATGTAACGGGGATTATAAGGATCACGGCTCGAACAAACCTTTGTCAACTCACCATGCAGATGAATGACATGCGTACTCCCCGCACGCTCGTGCAGATTGTCCACATTCTGCGTAACTACCGTCACATTAAAGTCTTTCTCCAACTCGGCAAGCCCTGTGTGTCCTGCATTCGGTTCCACATCAAGCAATTGTTTGCGACGCTCGTTATAGAAGTTAATCACCAACTCCGGATCACGTACATACCCCTCAGCACTGGCAACCTGCATCACCGGATATTTATCCCACAATCCGCCTGCATCACGAAACGTACTGATGCCACTCTCGGCACTCATTCCGGCACCGGACAAAATCACTAAATTCTTCTTCATTGCCAAATCTCCTTTCTATTTATCGCAGTTTCTTTCCTACAAAAATACAGAAGATTGCCAAAGTTACCACAGATATAAGAAAATTTAAATCCTAAAAGCATAAATCATTCAAATAAAACCCTTACTTTTGCAACTTGTAATTTTGCAACTGATTGAAAGATACATCACTTTCAGTCTCAACCCAAAAGATATATGGATAAATTCAGTTACGCTATCGGCCTTGGAATAGGTCAAAATTTATTAAGCATGGGTGCAAAAGGCATCGAAGTAGATGACTTTGCACAAGCTATCAAAGACATATTAGAAGGAAACAAAACCGCTATATCGCATGCAGAAGCCCGCGATATAGTGAACAAATACTTCGCCGAACTGGAAGAGAAAATGAATGCCGCCAGCATAGAACAAGGCAAACAATTCCTGGAAGAGAACAAGCAACGTCCGGGTGTTATTACCCTGCCAAGCGGTTTGCAGTACGAAGTCATCAACGAAGGCAACGTAGGCAAATATGCAAAAGCTACCGACCAGGTGAAATGCCACTACGAAGGTACACTGGTTAACGGAACTCTGTTCGACAGTTCTATCAAACGCGGACAACCTGCCGTGTTCGGTGTAAACCAAGTAATCCCCGGTTGGGTAGAAGCTTTGCAGCTCATGCCCGAAGGCGCCAAGTGGAAACTCTACATTCCTTCCGACCTGGCATACGGTGCACAAGGTGCAGGCGAAATGATACCGCCTCACAGCACACTGATCTTCGAAGTAGAATTACTTGAAATATTATCCTAAAAATAAAATAAACAGTAAAAGCAAAATGAAAAAAGTAACATTGATCATGGCTCTTGCAGTAGGCGCAGGTTTAGCTTCCTGTACTGCACAAAGCCCGAAAGCAAATCTGAAAACAGAAGTTGACTCATTGTCTTATGCCATCGGTATGGCTCGTACAGAAGGCTTAACTCAGTATCTGATGCAACAAGGTGTTGATACTACTCAGATGGCTGAATTCATCAAAGGTTTCAACGAAGGCGCTGCTAAGACCAGCGAAAAAGACCTCGCTTATATGACTGGTATGCAAATCGGCCAAATGGTAGGCAAACAATGGGTAGAAGGTTTCAACCAACAAATCTTCGGTAGCGACTCTACTCAGACTATCAGCCGCGAAAACATGCTGGCAGGTTTCATTGCAGGTATCACAGGCAAGACTGGCGTTATGACTAAAGAAGCTGCAACAACTTACATGCGCGAAGGTATGGAAAGCATCAAAGAGAAAGCTTTGGCAGTTAAGTATGCTGATAACAAAGCTGAAGGTGAAAAATTCCTCGCTGACAACAAAGGAAAAGAAGGTGTTGTAACTACTCCGAGCGGTCTGCAATACAAAATCATCACCAAAGGTACAGGTGAGATTCCTGCTGACACCAGCAAAGTGAAAGTAAACTACAAGGGTACTTTGATTGACGGTACTGAGTTCGACAGCTCTTACAAACGTAACGAGCCTGCAACTTTCCGTGCTAACCAAGTTATCAAAGGTTGGACAGAAGCCCTCACTATGATGCCTGTAGGTTCTAAGTGGGAACTTTATATTCCTCAAGACTTGGCTTACGGTGGCAGAGAAACTGGCGGTCAGATCAAACCGTTCTCTACTCTGATATTCGAAGTAGAGCTCGTTGGCATCGAAAAATAAATATCGGCTGAAGATTTCTTCTTCACCCGCATGAACTTAGCGGACGAAACGGATGTAAACAAAAACATCTGCTTCGTCCGCTTCTTTTTTACTCTTTCCCTATTTTTTCCTCCATTTTTATAGAGAAATTAAAATAAAGTCCTATATTTGCTTACTATTTGATAAAAACAAGAACTTACATAAATTGATATTATGGAAAAAATAGACAATCTTGACCGGCAGATTCTGGAAATCATCTCTCAGAATGCCCGCATTCCTTTCAAAGATGTAGCTGCTGAGTGTGGCGTATCACGTGCTGCCATTCATCAACGTGTACAACGTTTGATTGATTTAGGCGTCATTGTCGGCTCCGGTTATCATGTGAACCCCAAATCTCTAGGATACAGAACCTGCACGTATGTAGGTATCAAGCTGGAGAAAGGTTCCATGTATAAATCAGTGGTTGCCGAAATGGAAAAGATACCGGAAATCGTGGAATGCCACTTCACCACAGGTCCTTATACAATGCTGACGAAAGTTTATGCACGTGATAATGAGCACCTGATGGACTTGCTGAATAACAAAATGCAGGAAATTCCAGGCGTAACCGCTACTGAAACATTGATTTCACTGGAGCAAAGCATCAAAAAGGAAATTCCCATTTGCCCGGAGAAATAACAGATAGTTTATGGAATTCTTAAACGAATATCATCTTTCGGGACTGTTCATCGGCATTTGTACTTTTCTTATCATCGGGTTGTTTCATCCTGTGGTAGTAAAGGCCGAGTACTATTGGGGTACCAAATGCTGGTGGATTTTTCTTGTACTGGGCATTGGAGGCGTCGCCGCTTCACTTTGTGTAGAAAATATCCTGGTTGCTTCCCTCTTAGGTGTATTTGCTTTTTCCTCGTTCTGGACGATCAAAGAAGTTTTCGAACAGGAAGACCGCGTAAAGAAAGGATGGTTCCCCAAGAACCCCAAACGTACGTATAAGTTCTAAAAACAAAGCAGCAAACAGTATATTTTACCCGAAAGGTTTGCATATTTCAACTGAATATACTATTTTTGTGCCCGCTATCCAATAGGATAACACCGGACTTGTAGCTCAGTTGGTTAGAGCAACAGACTCATAATCTGGAGGTCCCTGGTTCAAGCCCAGGCTGGTCCACTTTCAAAATCAAGGAGTTACGAATTTCGCAACTCCTTTTTTCTTACCCTTGCGTAAACAATGCGTAAACAAACTATTTGAGTTGACCCTGTTTTACACATAGAATTTCAATGATGATTCATGCTATCCTGTAATATCTTTACCCGAAGTTTTGTTAGTGCAACAACACTTTACGATTAATTAAACTCAAATATACTCCATTTGCATGTTGATTTACAGAATAATGTTGTAACTTTGCAAATGCAATGCATTTATGGCGAACCATGACCAAATGGTGCTCTTTCTTGAAAAAGAAAAGTGAGTTTGCCTAACCATCGTGGGAGGATTATCCCATTCCGATGAATCGAAGCGTAGAGGGAGTATTAGTCGGAGAATACTCTATTTCAAAACAATACGTGAGAGTTGCTTCAGGGGTTGAGACCGATTAGCAGAAGCCCGGTTACCAGTCAGCGACAGAAGACAACGAGATTGCACCGCTGCATATAACGACAATGTTTTTATCCGTCAAAGGATAGGGATTCTGTGGTTATATGCAGCGTTTTGTATATGTATGCCTCACATTGCAAATCGGCTGTATTCAGAGGTTATGTTGAACATAAACAATGAATGCAATGGAAAAATTGACAAAGTCTTTGCCCCTTTTCAAAGAGCGAAACTGTTCTGTCTCTATCGTGTTGGATTCGCGTACCCGCAGAAAGAATGCGTGTGAGTTTCCTTTATCTCTTCGTTTCACGATTGACCGCAAGTTCTTCTACTTTACAGTTGGAAGTTCTTTTACTGAGAAAAAGTTCTCGGACATCTGCAATGCGACGAAATGTAAAAGCGAGAACTACAAATTTCAGAAGGAGTGGAAAGATACCATTGCCCCCAAGTACAAAGAAATCTTGATGAACCTGAACAAAGGCGGCATCCTGACATTTGAGATGGTACGTCAATGTATCATGGGTGAAGAAGTGGTACTATCCAAAGAGGACACAACCCAATCACAAACCTTTATTAGTATTTGGGAGCAAGTCATTCACGAATTGCGTACAGAAGATGGAGGAGCACGTTTCACCACGGCAGAGAGTTATGAGTGTTCGCTCAAATCATTCAGAAAGATTCTTGGAGAAAATGCAATCAAGGGCTTCTGCATCTGTGCGGCAGAACTTCAGAAGTGGAAGGATGGTATGCACAATGGAGTTAAAGACGAAAATGGTGCGATTGTCGGTAAAATCAGCGACACTACGGCCGGTATCTATTTGCGTTGTTGCCGTGCCGTATGGAATAGGTGCGTACATGAAGGCTACCTCAAAGATGTTCCCTATCCTTTTTCCAACAAAAAAGAGAAAGGGCTTGTGAGCATTCCCAAGAGTGCAAAGCGCAAACAGAATTTCCTGAACGTGAATCAGATGACGGAACTCTATAATCTTTTTGTTTCAAAGAAGTATCCTGAACATTGGTCGGAAGAATATACCCAACGTGCGCATTATTCATTGGGATTGTTTCTTGCTCAATACCTATGCAACGGTTTCAATATGGCTGATGCAGGGCGATTGACATACGACAACTACTATTATCAGACAGGTGGCAAGGCATTCCGCTTCAACCGGAAGAAGACTTCCCGACGGAGTGCAGACGGCTCAGAGGTGATAGTCCCTATCATCCCTCCCTTACGATATATCTTGGATGAGATAGCTGCACCTCCGACTCGGGACGGTTTTGTGTTCCCCGATATATTAAAAGGAGCGGAAACGGAAGAGTTACGCCGCAAATACACTATGCAAGAGAACTCAAACGTGAAAGACCGCGTCATTAAGATTTGCCATGAGGCATTGAATTGGGATAAGTCCATCTGTCCGTCCGGCACATGGTGCCGACACTCGTTTGCTACTAATCTGCATAATGCCGGAGTGGATATGGATTATATCTCTGAAAGCATGGGGCATTCAACTTCTGATCATGCCATTACCCAAATCTACATTGAGCATTATCCTCTCGATATACAGATGCAGAACAATTCAAAACTGCTAAACTTGGAGACATCTTCCGAAAGAGATGTTCTATTGGCGAAACTGGCAAGCATGTCCACAGAAGAATTGCTCAAACTGTTCAGACAACCTTAATCCGTAATGCTGATGATAAACTTCATAGAAAGGATAAAATCCTACTCCCCCAAAAAGGAAACGGCTGATATGGCTATGCGAGCATGGAAATCAGCCAACGAAGAAGTGTATGCCAACTTTTGTAAGCGTATCGATGCTGTGGCTAAAGGCGATATATCTGTTCTGATAGATATGTATCTGATGATGCGTGACTGCGTTCCACCCGAAGCCTTGATGATGTATAACTGGCTCTCTGATTTTGTGAACGGCAAGGATGTGTCAGACATTGCAAACCAACAATGGGCTGGTCAATATACCGAGACCATCGCCAGATGTATCATCAACAAGCGTTTGTGGATAGGCATCAATGTGAAAACAGGTACGGTTGAACTGCTTTCTTCTCCGAAATCAAGGCTGTTGATGGTGCATTCTGAAACACCCATTGAAATATGGAATCATCTGCCACAGGAGTTAAGGTCCTACTTGATTGGGCAATTAAATATGTTTATGAGAAACAGCAAAGGTTGTTATCTGTTGAGCAAACTGGAAAGGAAAATGGTTTATCAGTTCCTGACCTATATCTCTCAAATTATTTTCCTCTCTTATGCGGTGTTCATTGGCGGGTTCATGGCTAATCTCTATGACCGTGTAATGGAAAAGAAAGAGGACTTGGCTTATTGCATGTATCATTTTGTAGTGTTTGACCATGGTCTGTCCCGTATGACAAAGTTGCTTAATCGTCTGCTGAACAGTGAAGAGGTTGATCATGGCGATATGCTTTTGGTAAAATCATGTGTTACCCTGCTTGTCAATGAAAGTATAGAGATGGGTACAGAAACCAAAGCAGACTGGGAAGATACCATAGAAGGCTATACCCCGGAAATCTGGAAGGAAGTGATGTTCGCCTTACGCAAAGTAAAAGGCAGGCGAGGCAATAGAAAGGTGATACAATCATTGGATGATATTCTTTTGGGCGACAAGGAACGTATCAAGCAGGGTATCCGTTTATTCCTTGAAGAGAATACCGAGGATATAAGCCTTGCCTATCTGTTGAAGTCATTGGTAAAGTCTGGCAAGATAAAAGCGTCCACAAGATACATGACATTCCACCGTGCCATCGAACAGTTCTCCCAACGGCATTATGGGCACGATATACCACAGAAGCGATACGGGGAAATCAAGGAACTTACTTTGAACTCACCCCAAAGAGGAAGCAGTTACACCAAAGCAAAACGAATAATAGACCGATGGACGGATTATTTTATCAGTAACGGGTAGTTGGGGAATCCAGCTATCCGTATTTATTTTGCAAACAACTGTTGTAATACGGTCGGTTAAATTAAGGTATAAATAAACCGACCAACCCACAGAGTTTCATACACTACCTTCGCTTGTGAAATCGGTTTCACAGAGTTGAATCGAGGTTTAAAGTATTTAATCATCAACCAAGTAAAGGATGGAAAAAAAACTCAATTTTACCCAACTACTCCAAAAACCCATCGCCATGATGACAGGCGAGGAGCTATGTTTTCTCATCACCAAAAGCGTGGAAAGTACAGGAGCGGCCACTCCCCAAGTGGCATCCAAAGGCAACTACTATGGCATAGAGGGTATCGCCCGTGTATTCGGTTGTAGCGTGCCCACCGCCAACCGCATTAAGAAAAGCGGTATCATAGACAAGGCTATCACACAGATAGGACGAAAAATCGTAGTGGATGCAGACCTCGCACTGTCTTTGGTAAAGGAAGCAGGTGGCATTCGTATCAAAGAATAGGTGTATGGAAGAGAATTGGAAAAAGAATCTGGCAACAGACAGTTACGGGAATCCGGTTCGTTCCATCAGTAATCTCCGGCTTATTTTCACACTGGATGAGAATCTTAGTCAGATAAGGTACGATACCTTCTGTCAGGACGATGTGTGTTTCTGCCCTTTGTTCCGCAATGTCAATGGTAACAAAATTGATGAAGAATCAGCAGGAAAGATACAAGACTACTTGGAAAGAACATACAGAATACGTTTGACGCAGAATAAGGTATTTGAGATACTGAAGACCACTTCTTCTGAACGGAGTTTCAATCCTGTACAGGAATTCATCGCACAAGAGACATGGGACGGACAACCTCGCATAGCCACAACCATCATAGATTATCTTGGAGCGGATGACACTCTGCTTGTCAGGGAACAAACGAAAATATGGTTTGTGGCAGCTGTAACCAGAGTATTCAATCCAGGTTGCAAGTTTGACAACGTACTGACCTTGCCCGGTCCGCAAGGCATTGGAAAAAGTACCTTCTTCAAAGCCATCAGTGGGAGATGGTTCAACGATTCGTTCTCTTTCGCCAGTGGTGACAAGGAGAAAGTGGAAACCATAACCAACGGTTGGATTATTGAAATCAGTGAGTTGAACGGCTTGAAACGTGCGAATGACGCGGAAGCTGCCAAGGCTTTTCTAAGCCGATGCAGTGATTATATGCGTCCGGCTTACGGACACAAGGTTGTGGAGTTCATGCGGCATAATGTCTTTGCTGCGACTACTAATGAAATGAACTTTCTGCAAGGAGACAATGGAAATCGCAGATGGTGGATTATCCCAGTCAAAGGCAACGGTCATGTGTCAGATTGGTTGGATGATTTGCAACGTTCCGTTCCTCAATTTTGGGCAGAGGCATATACCTATTATAAGCAAGGTATGAAATTATACTTGACTCCCGATATGGAGGTAGAGGCCAACGAGATACAGATGCAACATTCCAACATCATTGTTGACCCTATTATAGAGGACATAGAAATGTATCTGGAACGTGAGGTTCCCATGCAGTATGCAAGTTGGATGATTCCGACGCGACTAGCATATCAGAAAGGAGCATACTCAGAGCCAAATTCCACAATGACCTCACTCAATATGGTTTGTGCCCGGCAGATTATAGAGGAACTGCCCAATGATTTGGTCAGACGAAGTTCGTCCAAATACACTTCGCAATACATCAACCGCCTGATGTCCATGATTCCAAATTGGAAACGGAGCGAACAGGAGAAGGTCAAGGGGCTGCATCCAGCCTACTGCGATAAGACGGGACGGACGAAATACCCATGGGTGAGGGTGGACGCTCCAAGTGAAGAGTCCTGCGCGACACTGCTAAGTGAACAGGAATTGCCATTCTAATTTCAAAATAAGGGAAAAGAAAAAACTAATGTCCCCTTGTCCCTTTTGCCCTCAAAAAAGAACAAAAACAGGAAGTAAGTAAAATAGAAAGTTATAAGAACGCTTGGGACACGGGACAATATAAATCACAATATGAGAAAAGAAGAACTTATCAAACAGCTACAAGAACGTGACTCGCTGCTGGCAAATGCGGTCAGCCACATGGTTACGTATGTTCAAGACCGTTACCCTTACCCTTCCACCTTTCCAAGTAAGGAACAGACCGAAGCGGTGAACAATTACCTGCGAAGTGTCCATGCCGATGGAGACGGCGGTATATCAGAACGGAATTGTGAACATCAGCGTATCGCGTCACAGAACATTACCATTGCTGCCATTCGTGTATTGGATAGTTATCAACTTGATAGGTTGCAAAACTTGCTTGACCACATTGCATACGACAAGGAGTATTATATGCCTGAAAGAGGTTGCGGTATGCACCGCTGACTTTCTCTTTTGGCTGCACCATTTATAAACCATCTTCAAAACAAACAGACGATGAAATCAAACTTGAATTATTGTATCGTACTTTCGTCAGAGCAACTTGCATATCTGGCTGGAAGCAAGTACGGTATTGACCGCATGAAGATTCTGCACCAACTTATTGAAGCAGCAGTATTGAAAGAAACCGACTATGCCATAAAAGGTTTTTCCACAACCTTGCAAGTGGGGCAAGCCATCCTATCGGAAGTGGATTTGGCCTGCAAGTTAGGTTATGACAAGAAGACCATATCCCGTGTGCTTGACAAAATGAACCAGTTGGGAATTGTCGCATCCACACAGAGCAACCGAACAAGCGTTCACACCCTGAAATGTATATCGGCATGGATGTTGGATGGCAACGGAATAGACAATCCTTTCTATGTCCGAATAAAAGACCGGCAAGTAGAAGGAGAGGATGATTACGCACAATCCGATGATACTTTTCCTATTTTATCAATGACTCCGCAGGAGGATTCGGATAGCCGTATGGAGGAAAACTTACCCAACTCAAAAGATAACAAGCAAGTCGAAGCTATAACAGAAGATACTTTTTCTGATACTGATTTTTCCTTAGTAGGTAAATTGCCTGTTATATCAGACGAAGGAGAACAACATTCACCCTCTTCTTTCCCTCTTGTTTCGGTTTCTCCACAGCCTGTGGCAGAGGAAGAATCCGATGAGGATATATTGGCAGACAGCTAGGCATAGTCATATTGGATATGGCGGTGGAGCCTCTGTTTTTGTGTGGGATCTTGCAAGAAGTTCCTATGTCGCACAAATCCGCTACGCTTATCCGTACTACATAGGCGTATTCCGGCAGTCGCAAGCTCTCACCATGCTGTCCCTTTTTAGATTGATTACTCATAATACAACAACATGAAGAAGAAAAAGATTACCAACAAAGATGTTGATGAAGAAAACAACAAGAAAGTTACGAGGCGCACTTTACGACTTGAAGCCAGAGTAACGGAGCAGGAATACACCCAAGCGAAAGAACTTGCCAAAACTTGCGGTTTGTCCATGAGCAACTATGTGCGTCGCACAGCCTTGGGGCAACGCCCTCGGCAACGATTGTCCGAGCGTGAGGTAGAAGCCTTATGCAGTCTGACGGATGCAAGGGGCAACCTTATCCGTATTGCGGCAGCAGTAAAGTCCATTCAAGCGGATAAACGTGCAATGTATTTCAGCGATACCCGGTTTGTGGAACAATGGATGAGAGCTGCTACGCAACTAATCAACCGCTGGAGCCAGATAGAGAATTATCTTACCGAATAAATTTCCTTACCCGTTATGATAGCAAAAGCCAGTACCATACCGCATGGCGCAAATGCCATAAGATATTCCGTCAATAAAGACAGAGCGGATATAGTCAAAGCCAACCTGTTGCCCGTTGATATTTCACCAGAAGCAATGTACGGTCGGATGATGCTCGTGCAGAAGATGTTTGCCGAGAAAATCAACAAGGGCAGACCTCTTGGCAGAAACGTGATAAGAATTGAAATTTCCCCATCCGAGAAAGAGAGTCGAAACTGGACGATGGACGACTGGGTACGTTTGGCAGATGAGTTTATCCGGGTATTCGATTCCATAGACCTTTCCGAAAAGACCCAACGGGCTTCCTCAAAGCAAACCAATCTCAAAGGTTCGCAATACATAGCTGCCCTGCATCGTGATTCTAAAAGTGGCATTCTTCACCTGCACATTGATGCCAACCGTGTGGATATGAATGGAAAAATAAATGATAGCCATAAGATTGGTGAGAGGGCAGTCATGGCTGCGAATATCATTAACGAAAGCCGAGGATGGGTACAGTCCAAAGAAATCGGCATACGGCACAGGCAGGAAATCTCAAACTGTTGCATGGAGATACTTCGTGCGATGGACAAATTCAGTTGGCGACAATACAAAATGGAACTGACAAAACGGGGTTACAAAATACACATACAAGAAAATGATAAGGGAAAAGTTTATGGTTATTCCATCAAACGGGGTAACTCAAATTATAAGTCATCCGTATTGGGTATCGGGCGAAATCTGACTCCATCAAAGATAGAAGCTACTTGGGCAAAACTGCATCCGCAGGAAAGGAAGTCGGAGCCGACAAATTCTATTCTCCAACAAACACGGACAGCCAACGCTGATTCTGTTATACAACCCAGGACGACTCCACAGTCTGCCGTAAAGCACTACGATATAGCGACAGACGAATATCACAACTACCATGTGGAGATACCCGAAGCAGCTGACAATATCATCAGGCAGGAGTGTTCTTTGGAGGAAGCTCATCCGTTGGCTAAGATTGAAGAGATACAACACACGGCTCTATTACTCTTTGCTGGGTATTTGGATGCAGCCACAAGCATAGCTGCTTCAAGTGGCGGTGGCGGTTCTGACACAGGAGGCTGGGGACGAGACAAGGACGAGGATAAACTTGAATGGGCACACCGCTGCGCAAGAATGGCAAATCGTATGTGCAAACGCAGGAGAGGACTTCACAGATAATTCACCTTTTATAAATATTAAGAACATGGGCATAGGAAGATCAAGGGGCACTTCGCCTATAAATGTCAATGACATGTTGGAGAACGTCGAAATGAGCCAACAAATTGAGGCTGAAAAATCAGAAGTAGATAAACTTCTCGTAGAAATCAGAGAGGCAAAAGAAACACTGATAAAGTTCAATGAGGATTTGGAGAAAGCTATCGATGCCGAATGTCACATTGAGGGTGCGCTCAAAGCGGCAGCTGGCAGTTGTGACAATATTGTCAACGGCATCTGCAATGCCATTGTGAAAGCAGAACGAGACACGAAATTTAAAACAACTATCCCCCCTGACCAACTTGCAAAGCTTAAGCAACTTATAGACCATTCTGTAGAAAGTTGGATTTCGGTATTGGCAAATCACCGTGCCGAACAATCAAAACTTATCACCGAACATGAATACAATATGCGCAAAATCCTCAAACGGAATGAGGGCGTTTGGTTTTCCGACTTCTGGATGAAAGTCTTGCTGATATTTTTGTTCGTTTATACGGTGGGATTGGGAGTAATTGTATGTTATGCCACATAAATAAAGCATCATAGTTATATTATGACGTTGTTTATTATAATCATTTTACTTTTTCTTCATGCAATAATTGACATGTTACCAAATAAAAATACTGTCAAATAAAAAATTGGTTTATGATTTCTGTTTCCTTAGGGTGTATTGTTCCATCTGCTTCAGCCATCCCAACGAATAGAACCTTAGCTAGAATTTTATTCTCATCAGTCATTCCACTGATTATAAGTTTAGTTTGTATATCATCAATATTGGAGATGTCCTCTATATCATTGATTGTTATGGAAAAATCACTATATGTTTTATCCATGTATCTCTCCTCTTTTGGATGAATGATACCATCTGCTTTCATAATGTGTGAAAGAACTTTTATGATGGCGTATTTTTCTATTGTTGTGAAACTATTCATAATGTCTGATTGTAGAAGAAGTTGTGATAAGTATCATTACCAATGTTAATTATATACATGTTTTCCCTTGCACGAGTTATCGCCGTATATATCGCTTGTGGCGACATTGGGCGAAATGTCGTATTATGCAAAACAATGTCATTCTCTAGAATAACTATAACGGAAGGAGATTCCCAGCCCTTGAAACTTTGTATGGTAGATATTTTCAAACAACGTTTGTCTGTCGTAAACAATTGCTTTCTTGTTCGTTCAAGAGCTTCAAAATCCCTATTAAATTTCCAATTGGCTGCCTTTTCATCAGTAACCTGATGTATTTGCTTTAACCGTTCAAGGGTTTCGTTTGAAATAAATGTTATTTCTGTTTGTTCGTTTGTTCTTTGTCGATAAAGAATGTCAATATTGCGAAGCAATTTTGTTGAAGAAGCAAGTACAGCAAAATCTCTTGCTTCGTTATTGTCATTGGAAATGATATTGATTATATTAGTTATTATGGATTCAATGGAATTGTTTTGTCTCAGATCAATATAAGTTACAATTTGGAAATTGAACGTATTTGATATGGTATTCTCCGCAACTATATCATCGGTAGGTAGATTTGCCATAAATTGTGTTTGAAATGCAGTGGCAAGATTAGCAAGACGTGGATTAGTAAATCTTCGACTGGTTGTTAATTGTCTATTCCATTGTCCTCCAATAATACCTAAGCGGATGTCACCATTTGCATCTAAAGGTCGTTGATATACATTTTGTTTGGGATCCCCAAACACTACCAGTTCACCATTAGGCACCAAAAGGAAATTCTGCATGATGATGCGAAGCCATTCCGTAGTATAGTCCTGAACCTCGTCAACAAAGATTGCAGAATACTTCTTATGACCTTTGGAATTTTCAAAGAAGGCTTCGTTTTGATATGAGCTAAATTCAACATGCAACTGACATTCTGCAGCACGTATTCTAAAGAATTGATGATAAGGATATACGTCTATTTTTTCCCAAGAGAAATCCTCCCGAATCTCGGAAAGCCTAAACTTCAGGTAATTGGCTAATGTAATGTTATATGTCAACACTAAGACATCACCTCCAGTACGCTTCATGGCATTTACTGCTCTAAAGGCAAGTACTTGAGTCTTTCCAGAACCAGCGACACCACTTATTTTCTGTTGTGTTATACTACTTCCCGATAGTCGCTTCTGTGCACCAATAGGTTGCATATCAATGCGTCCTTCCTGATATGAATGCCAAGATGGAGATATCATCCTAGCCAATTTCCTTCTTACAACATCGTCAAAAGCATTGTTGTTGTATAAGAAACCTATGGTAGTATACAAATTTTGTGATATATCTCTATTTTCAATAATCTCCTTACCGAAGATAAAGGTAAAATTAAAGACGTTATTCTGATATTCAAAGAATTTTTTTATTTCGTCAATAGAGTTTTCTGAGAACACAACCGCCTTTTTGATAAGACTAAAATTCCGATTATCTTCAATAGTACTCATCAAAAGTTCTTCTATACCATCCTTAATGCTCAATTGACATAGGTTTATAAGGTCAATAGGAGATTGATATAGTTGCCCATGTACATTTATTTCCTTTTTATCTTCTGATAATGTACACTCATTAAGGTTCTCCTCGAATATGTTCAGTAGAAGAACCCCCTTATTAGGTCTAACGATAATAAAATCTACAGCCACTTCGTTTACTGCTGCATCAATATACATTATGTCATCCACAGACAAAATATTTTCGAGTCTCCATGCGACTCTTGCTTTTTGAGATGATAACACATGATTCTGTATCTGCAAACGTAAATCATATTCATTATATATTGCCTCATGTCTTTCATCCACCAAAGCTAATTTGTTAAGGTCAATTGTTGCACCATTGTATTCAAAGCATCTTGTCATGCATGTATAGGGATGTGCTGTTCTCCTTGTGCGTGCATAACGTACACTATTTATCTGGCTGAAATAATTCTGTTCTCCAAAAACAGAACAAAATTTCTCAATTCTATACGCCGCACCATTTTGGGGACCAATACATAGAACAAAGTGTTTCCCTTGCGCAGATGCCACCATCTTTGCAACTATTCCCAAATCGATAGCAGTTACATCCAAGATATTAGAAAAAACATGGATGATATTATTATATCTATATCCAATAGAATTAAGAGTCTCTCCTTCAACAATGTCGTTTGCTGGAAGAAAAAGATTCTTCACATCTATTTCAACTGTGCCGTGCGTAAGAGTTCGAATATTATCGTTGGCGCGTTCGATGGCACTATGAGAAGGCTCAATAAGCGTTATTTTACGTAGCCATTGAAATAAATTACGCTGTCTTAATACTTCAATTATAGTAGCAGAGCCTATGCCTTGACCACATCCCCAATCAACTATCTCAATACTTCCCTGAATATCGTTAAATGGGAAATTCATCATTGCGGCACGACACTTGGTTACATGCATATCTCCATATGCAGACATATAACAATTTAGTGCCACATCACTTGCTAATAGATTTATGCCATGATTCAACTCTGGATGTGTCCAAGGTCTTCCCTTATATTCTTCGGGCAAAGCATTGTGACAATAATCAATAATGTCATCAATACTATTACATTGTTTTATATCTTCTGCGTATGGCATAATTATCTTCCTGCTATTGTTTCTGCAAATCTATTCTCTAGATGCTGTTTCCAATTTTGCAATGCCAATTGTTTTGTGGTGTTAGCATAACAGTATTCGCAAAGATGCGGACAAGTGTTGTATTCACCAATGTCCTTAGAGGCCATGCATTCGCAGAATGGTCGCTGCCCCTGGTCTTTCTTGTGCTTACTGATGAAGTAATGGTTATGAGGCAGAAGTATTGCTCCTTGGGGCAATTGGGACTCGCCAAAAAGCGTTGGCGCAGGAACTTTCTCTATCTTTACTTTCATGAAGTCCATCAGTTCCTCGTCGTCCCAAGCCAAACGAGTGATAAGGTCTCCATCTATGCAGCGATTATGCTGAATGCCATATTTTGAGATGTCAATCTTCTCACCACAAGTAGCAAGTTGGAAGTTCCAACTGCGTTCACGATTCATAGTAGATAGCTTGTCAGCAAACTCTTCCATTTGCCCTGTATCCCACTCATGGTATGATATACCACTTACTTCAAGATTATGTTTCACCTTCCTGTACATAATAATATCCGCATAGCTGAATACCAACTTTTCTGTGTAATCTTTTAGTTGGTCACCAATATTCTGAACTTTCCATAGCAAGTCATCCACAGATATGTCATCTGTCAGCATCATGGGGTCAAACCGCCAAATAACAGCCCCCTTACCAAGTTGCTCAACAAGTAACTTGAATGTTTCTATGCGTTTAGCAAGAGAAGGTACTTTCTCTAATTTCTCCTGTTCGTAATCATTCAGGGTATATTGAACATAGCACTTAATGTTACGCTCTTTGAGGATATGCAGATATGGCAACAATGGTAGTGGATTCTTTGACCAAAATACAATGAAGCGAGTTTTCTCATACGAGACATACGACTTTACGCCATTGAACGGATTCGTCCATGCTGAATACCCTTTCTGTAAACGATGGAAAAACCAATCAGCATAGAATGCCGGAATGTCGGTACTCCTACTTGCAGAAATAATGAGGGGAGTCTGCGCTTTTACAGGTAATCCATTAATAATAATGTCTGTACATTGCCACGTTGCCATAATACATTAGAATTTTTTGAATGTCTCTTTTATCTTTTTTTGTTTTGCTTCCTTTTCTTATACTCTTGAGTAGGCTTAGAAACAGCCTATAGTATGCCTTCACTCTTCAAATGGATACGTTTCGTCATAGACTTCACTTAGAAGACGGTCGTTGAAAAGCCAGTGTGGTGTGGGCTGTATATGTTTGACCTTGTAGCCTTTTAGCTTAGCAGAAAGTGCACTAATAGAAGTTTCTTCTCCTTGATAACACACTTTGCGCTCTGAACGAATGGTGACAGAAATTGACGGATCATCTTTCCAGATGAGAATATCACCTTTCTGCAATCCCATCTCGTAGAAATTGAGCGGTGGACGTTTTGCTTGTGCTTTTGTGCTGGCAGCTTTATCCTCATCAGTGAGGTCGTTCTGTATCTCATCTGTCACTTCTTCCGTCACATCTTCATGATGGAAAAGTTCGAGGATGGCTTGTGCCTGATCCACGTTGATACGGAAGAACTCACGATTCTGATTGATGCGCTGAGGTTCAAAGGCTTTATGAAGGGCTTTCTCAATTTTGAGACAATCACTTTTCTTGACCTTGCACGCAAATTTACACTCAAACGGAACGGGAACTCCTGTGGTATATAGTTCCTTCATCCGTTTATCAATGTCTTCCTGTGTGGTCATGCCTATTTTTACCAGTCCTGGCATCACAGGGTTTGTCAGAAGATAAACTATTCCGTATTCCATATCGTTGTGTTTTTAGAGACTATTGTACAGTTTGTCTTTGTTTGTAACTCTTTCAAATTCGCGCATCAGTGTATTGCCATTTCTGTTGGTAAATATATGTGAGTTCATTTTTTACTCCTCCTATATTTTTGATTGCTTGCATTGGGATGCTCGGGATTGGTCATTTCAAGATAACCTGCCTCTACAAGTGACATTATATATGTTTGTCTATTCTTGCTATGATTCGTTACTCCTATTCTATCAAGAATTTCCTTGCTGCTGCGTGGCACACTACAGAAGTTTACAATGTCCTTTTGCTTATTTGTTATTTTAGGATGCTTGGTGTCTAAGTAAGCATTGAGAGTGTCAGAGTTAGTGTCTAAGTCTGTGTCAGAGTGTCCAAGTCCAGTGTCAGGGTTGGTGTCCAAGTGTCTAAGTTTGGTGTCTAAGTTGCCATTAACTTGGTTACTTTTATTGCTAGCTTGGTTACTTTTCTCGTTGACTTGGTTACCTACTGGCCTATTTATAGTAATCACAAACTCATTCGTCCTATCGTTGTTGATGAACGAAACATTCATATCCTCTGACAATGCACGAAGCATACCACTACCCGCTCCTGTGTAGGGAAGCAAATGAATGGCATTTGTGAAAAGGAACGTATTGCGCGGCATGGAGGTTCCCACAACGATATCATCTATAGTAAGTCCATTGGGGAGAGTTCCAGGGCTGTGTATCTCCACCCTGTCATCAAAGATGAAGATGCGGATTGGGGCTGTCACATTCAGCGAGCGATGCACTAAAGCATTTACAATGAACTCAACAAGACTGGTGTAGGGTATCTCCAACACTCCTTGCGAATTAAACTCTCTTCCTACTTGTATGTGACGCAAGTTTCGGGTGAAGAAATCCATAATAGTCTCAAACTGATGAAGCAGATTGCCCTCAATGTCGGCATCATTCACTTTATCACGAAATTGTGAACCTCCAAGACTATTGCCCACAAAGCAAATACACTTTGCTGTCATTACTGGAAGCCAACGCTGAGTGTACCTTCCAAACAATAACATTGCAGCCACTGTGATTTTCCCATCGGGTCGGATGAAACGTAGATTACGCAACAGCTTCTCTCCATCGTGACCACTTGCAATAGCGGAGCAGACAGTATCTAAAGAGGCCTCGCGTAAAGCATCGCCCACCAGCCCTTTTCTCACTAATACTTTTTCAAACTTGTTACTTAGGAAGGTTTTGATGGTATTCTCGTCCAAATCCTTAATGGTGGCGTCACGGACTCCTGCTTCATCAGGCGAGAAACTGCCGCAATCTGTCATCATTTCGGCAAGCTCGGCATTATCGAACACTTTGCGCTTGTCGGCACCATTCTTCACCCACACAATGCCACGATTGTCATGGTAAGGTTTATTCACCCCTTCTTTAATATGAGCCACAACAAGGCTTCCGTCATCCACAGAAATAGTTTCTACATCAACAAGGATGGCAGGAACAACATTCTCAGATGCGATGTTACCAAGTGTATTCGTCGTTTCCTGTACTTCCAGATACGACAAAGGATTGACGCTGCCAGTTTTGTCCTTCACGCCAACGACTAGTGTTCCACCACGTGCATTGCTGAATGCCACCAATTCGCAGCCGATGTCGTAGCTGTCAAGGAGCCGTTCTTTGAACTGCACCTTACTGACTTCACCTGACTTTATCTGTTGAATAATATCTATTTCCTTCATTTCTTCAAATGTTTTTGGTTGAGCAGTCTACCTGCATCAATATTCAAAGCCTCTGCTATACGTAGGAGGTTTCTTGCGTCAGGCTGCATGGTATTCGTCACCCATTTGGAGACAGTAGCTCGGTCTTTTCCTAATTGTTCTGCCAGCCACTTACTGCTTTTTTGTTCTTCGGCAAGCACTATCTTCAGCCTGTTAATCATTTCTTTTTCCATAAAAGACATTCTTTTCGATGTAAAAATACAAATAAGCCATGAGATTCACGAAGAAATACGTCAAAAAAAGAGCGTTTTTTTATAAATAATTGGTTATATCGTCAATATGTAATCTGCATTTGTTCCTTTGTGAGTAATAGATCTGCAACAAAACGCTTTTCCAAGACTGGGAGGGGATGTAAAGGTTTTCTTAGTTGAATGGCGTTCCTAAAAATAGTGGAATCGACTCGGTTGAGACGGTTTCTAACGGCTCATTGTTTCCTGTGTGGACACAACTTGTTGGTGGCGGCTTATCCTTAGTAGAACTTGTTTTCTCGTCGGGCTGCTACGGCTCTTTCATTTAACTTTGGCATTGTTTGATAACAATTTGAATAAGTTACATTTACTTCAAAATCAACCTTTATAAATATAAGGAATGCCTTGTTGGGGTAAGTTAAAAATAGCTTTTAACCGCTTAATACCCATAAACATTGAAAATTAGAGGCATTTTTAATGAAAGAGCTGTGTCCGGCTGTAACACAAAATTAGCATTTATGATTGAGTTGATAAAAAATTGAATTAACTTTGCATATTCACTTCTGAAACAAACTAGTTTCAGACACACTTAAGGAAACACTGCCGTTAAAAAAACAAGCGTTTAGGCAAGATATATTTTAAAGTAGAATGAAACTCATTAAGGCCAATGACCTCAAACGATGGGCAGACACGTTGGAAATCCGTGGTTTGCTTCCTGAGTTAATACGCCGATTGGTGCATGCAACTAAGCCGCATCTTTCAAAGGTGTACATACCGACTGAAGAAAGCACTCATTCTGCCGGATGGGATGGCATTGTTGTTTCTGAAGACAATGACACTTATCTGCCAGCTGGTACATGTCTTATCGAGATGGGGACGAATGAGAAAGTGGCAACAAAAGCTAATGACGATTATACAAAACGTACGAATGGCCCATTAGAATTTGAGAAAGGAGAATGTACCTTCGTTTTCATCACTCCTCGCGAATGGCCCAAAGCGCCATCTTGGGAAGCAGACAAAAATAAACTGAATAAGTGGAAAAGGGTTAAGGTGATAACAGCCGTAGAATTAGAGGATTGGCTATCTTATTATCCTTCTGTCGCTTTATGGGTGGCAGAAAAACTTAACATCTCCCACAGAGAGAAAATTCAGAGTATAGAATCGTATTGGCGTCAATGGTCAACCAACGATAAAGGACAGCAACTTTGCTATAGTGTTGCCGTTGGAGGACGCGAGGAATCTGTCAAAGAACTTCTGGAGAAAACAGAAAATCATATAGCAATAGATGTTTGTTCCCATTCTGTAGAGGAATCGCTCGCATTTGTCGTGGCTGCTATATTACAATGCGGAGATGACAATCTTAAAAACAGAGTGGTTATTGCAAAAGACAATGAAACCACAGGCTTATTGGCTTCACAATGTTCCAATATGGTTATTATCTCTAGTGGAGATGATAAAAACATTAATCCAAACGAGAATTGCTTGGTGTATGTTACACATCCATCTGCAAGAAGCAGAAGTGGAGTGTCTATCGTTCTACGAACACCAGAGCCTGACGATTTTATTAATGCTTTAAAAAAAAGCGGATTTAATGAAACGCAAGCAAGGCAGCTTTGTTCTGATACAGGGCGAAGCACAGCTATCTTGAGAAGGAAACTTGGTTTTGAACGCAACAACCCTGATTGGGCGAAGCCTAAAAATATCAGCCGATTACTCCCGGCTCTTCTGATGGGGCGTTGGCTGAATAATCTGGAAGGAGACAAAAAACTAATTGAGGAGCTTTCAGGGATGGAATATTGCCAATTCGAAAATCTTATTCAGACATTTGCTAAAGGCAACGATAGTCCTTTTGGACTTATTGATAGTCTATGGTATGTTATATCTCCATTTGACGCTATAAATTATGCAATAGATTTTATCACACCCCAATACTTGGATAGACTCTCTGCCATTATTGACAAAGTAGCAAATGATATTGACCTTGATGACAAAAAGGCAGCCACGACTGATTCCTTATTCTGGCAAAAACATAATACGAAGTATAGCTATTATGCTAAAGAAGGGTTACTCTTGACATTGGTGTTATTGGCTCTTCGAGGTGACAAAAATGCTCAACTGATTCCGTGGGTTGACGAAAAGGTTAGAGCAATATTAAATATAAACACTTTAGAATGGTGGTTTGGCTATTGCAAACATAATCTGATATCTCTCTTGGCAGAAGCTTCGCCTCAGGTTTTTATTCAGAAAATTGAAGATGATGTGATGAGCGATAATTCTATCATCCGTGAGATGTTCCGAATCAATTTTGAGCATACCTCCTTGTGGGGTAATAGTTCGCACTATGGATATGTTTTATCTGCATTGGAAGACTTGGCCTGGCCTGCAGAGAATCTTTCCAGAATTAGCCGAATCCTGTTTGAACTCTCGTCTTTAGGGAAGAAAGAAGGGTATGTTGGAAATCCTTTTGAGTCGTTGTGCAAAATATATTGTCTCTGGATGCCTAAAACAAAAGCAACCATAGAGCAATGTTTTATGGTACTTGAATCCATGGCAGAGGAGTTTAGACCATTTGTTTTCAGACTTTGTAGATGTTTAGTGAACTATAGTCGTCAATCACAAAGCATTAATGGCCGTATAATGCGGTGGAGATATTTCGGAGAAGACGTTAAAGCCGTGACAATGGATGAGTTTTTGACAGCATTAACAGCTACAGTGAGAATGTTGATAAAAAATTGCGATTATAGCAATGATGCTATTGAATGCATGTTGGAAACAGCGACTGCTCCTGACTTGCCTACTCATCTTAGGAAAGAAGTCCAAGATGCGATTTCTTCAAATATAGATTTTCTGAAAGGTAAAAATAAGTTCTGTGACAAAATAAGAGAAAAAATATATCATTTTGAAGAAGCCCGTGATTCAGATTGGTGTATAAGTGATGATGAGATGAACTGGCTAAAAAATCTCTTAGAAGCCATATTGCCAGATGATATTATTGAGGCTAACTTGTGGAAATTCAAGATTTTCTTGCCTGTACATGAACTGCATCGGAGAGAGGATGATATATGTAAGTGGACAGAAAAACAGTTGAATTTCAGAGTAACTGCCGTGAAAGAACTGTACAAGCAGATAGGATTCGATGGTTTAAGAAAGATTGCCGAGAAATCTGAAGACAAATATCAAACAGGTCTTGCATTTGCAAAATTCAAGACCACATACCCGATGGTTGATTTTGTTATAAACGAAGGTTTTGACAATCAACTTTTAGCAGGATTCTTTGTCTCTTTATTCAACACAAACAAGGAACGCTATTGGAAAGTGGTGAGGAAATACAATAATCGGAATGATATTCTTATTAGCATCGGAACAAATGAAGAATTAACCAGATTTGTCGAAACTCTACCAGAAGAAGCTAAGGAAAATTATTGGAAGACCGTATCTGTTTGGTGCTATTCTGACGATACGCTGAACATAATGGTAGAACAACTGCTTAAAGTGGGTAGGTATGGCGATGTATTATCTTTGCTACGTCATGTTAGTTATGGTGGGAAGGACATTCCTGTTGCACCAGCCTTTAATGCCTTACAAGGATGGTTGAACAATATTAAAACACCAGAATTGGAGCAGTACAAGCATGATGCAGAAGAAATACTGGAATATCTTGATAAAAATCCAAATGTCAAAGATGAACAAATAGTTAGTTTAGAACTTTTACTTAGCGAAATTTTCCATCTGGATTCTGATTGTCTCCTGTATCATTCTATTTACACAGAGCCAAAAAGTTTGTTAGAACTAATATCATTTGCATACCGTGGAGATGAAGATTTTGACGATAAGACTTATTCTGATTCAGAGAGAAACATCGGGTTGCTTTCACTGCGTTTTATCAAAGGCCATGTAAAAAGTTGCCCTGGATTGACAAAAAACGGGACATTAGATGAAGATGCTTTGATGAAATATGCCGATGAATTTATGTCTCTTGCAAAAAGAGAGAAGTATTTTCGTGCTGCAAAGATAGTGTTTGGTCAATTGTTAGGCAACATTCCTGACAGGGAAGACTACCCACAGGATGTTCTCTGTAAACTATTGACAAAATATAGTGAACATGGTCGTGACAAATCAATCCTAAATTCTTTTCGATGCCAGTTCTTTAACAATCGTAGTATGACCTCACGTCTGCCCTACGATGGAGGACGAATTGAAAGGACACGAAGTGAGAAATACAAGAAATATGCAGATAAGACACGCTACACGTACCCAGATGTCGCATCAATCTTCGACTCATTGAGCCGAGATCATGAATATGATGCACATCGTATGGACAATCAAGCTGAATTGGCAAAAATTGGGTATTAAAATATGAGGCGATATTTACATTGACTATTAATAAAAGTAATAGTACTGTATGCTTAATGGGTTCAACGACAATATGCAATCTCTCAAATTCTGCGTAAACAATGCGTAAACAAACTATTTCAGTTAGGGATATTTAGTGAGTTTCATAGTGGATAGCAATTTTACAACTTCCTGATATACAATCAAGATAAACCAAATAAGTTATCACAGAATATCATCTTATCGTTCTCATAATCTGGAGGTCCCTGGTTCAAGCCCAGGCTGGTCCACGAAGAAAAAGGCTGATTCCTAAGGGAATACAGCCTTTTTCTTTATGTGGAAGATATGACCTTCAGATTATGAATCTGATCCCCCTTATTCCAGATACAGCGTTTCCACCTCCGTCACATTATCATGGAACCACTCATCCAATTTTGCCTCTACCTTATCCTTTATTTGGGGAGTGATATATTTCTTTACCTTTTTATAAGCATAGACAGCAGCAAAACCTTTACCTACCATAAAGAGTTGTCCCAGAATATCCTCTATACTGGTAGGGAAGACGATGGCTACCAAAGCAAGCATTATATTGGTGCGCTCACTATCGGGAGTCGTATCAGCAGTCATTACATAATAGGCTGTAAGCACAGGACGACCTGTAGCACGGCCTGCTTTCTTTATATACTCTTCTACTTTTGTACGGATATCATCCATAGATAAATTTACTTTCATAGCTCTTCTGTTTTTTATTTATCTATTAGACGCAAAAAGATGAAGTTTGGTTGCAGAAAAAACAGTTTTTTTTTCATATTTCTCCAATTCCAATATCTCGTTCTCAAATAAAACAGGCTGGATTACACTTCTAAGCCCTACTCCGAAATAGCATTACCTTCCGTAATTCCACTATCATTATAGGTATCCACACAATAATAATACTTCACGCCTTTAGTGAGAATATGCAGCAAAAGTTCAGTGGTTTCATTTCCCTTCACCTGAATACATTGATTCAGGAAGTCGGGCTGATACCCAAAGCGAACCAAATAACCGTCGGCACCGGATACTTTATTCCAGGCAAGCGAGGCGTATCTTTCATCTTCCTGGTTTCTTTTCACAGAAAGTTCTTTCACCTGTCCGGGCTTATCCGAATAACCAGAACCGAATACCCGCAAATCCAACAGTGCAAATTTACCTTCTTTGGGAGTATGCACATTCTCCACCTTCATATAAGAAGCCTCTACAGGTTCGGAGAGTTCCAGATATTCATGAGGAACCGCTGTTTTGTTTCCGGACTTATCAGCAAGCAGCTTCCAGGTATGCCCATCGTTCGAAGTATACAGTTTATAGGCATGATAGTCTGTCTCTTTGGGAGCTTCCGGATTTATATCCTGTTCGGCAAAGTTGATCTGAACAGAATTAATCTGCACTTTCTTACCAAAGTTCATTACGAAATGCTCACCTGCATTACCGCTTTCTGCCGACCACCATGTCCTGACATTCTCATCCGCTGCTTTCTCCGGTTCAAAGCCCGGAAGCGAAGAAGAAGCCATACAAGCTTTATTGAAAGACTGGAGCATCCAGCCGAAAGCAGAGATATCCTGTGGCTCAAACTTCTTCTGAGGCAATAGCATCGGATAATCACCCAATACGGTATGAGTTCTCATCCGCCCTTTCGCATCAAATGATACCGGAAACAATCCGATTCTTCTCTCAAATTCATCGTGGTTACCAATCCACATGGAAGTTGCCTGCCACCAGTTACCATACTTATCTTTGAATACACAACTATGGCCTGCCCCACCAATAAAACCACCTACCTTCAACGAAACAGGATTGTAAGGCTGTTCAACAAAACCTCCATTCGCGCTGTCACTCTCCATAACGATATCGCAATACCAGTTACAAATGGTTCCCGGTGTGGCATATTGCAGGTAATACTTATCATTGTTCTTCACAATCCAGGCACCCTCAGGGCAAGGTATCTTCTCGAACTTACCCATCCAGGCAGAAGCGTCTATTTCATCATACAGTTCTCTGCGCCCGAAGTGATAACCGGAAGTGCACTCTTTAACGTCCGTGATATATTCACGGAGCACCTTCTTCGTACCTTCTATTTCCTCAAAAGTCTCGGGATTCACTTCAAAGAAAGTGGTAGATTGTTCTGCACCCAGCCCATAATAGAAATAAAAGCGCCCATCATCAATAAACAGACAAGGATCGGCCATACGCCGTACCTCACCGCATTTTTCCCATTTCCCATTTTCCGGGTCAGCAGAACGAATCACGTCCACTTTCTTCTTGGAACGGTCGCGGGTAAAGTTTATAAAATAGACATAATTATCATCCGCAGCTACAGCAGGTGCCACATAATGGTCAATATCAAGGGCAGATGCATGTATCTCCGGATTAAAATAGACATCCTTCCATGTAATCAAGTCGTCGGATACACGATAACCGCCGATATCCATTGTAGTAAAGAGATAATATTTGTCTTTGAACAATACGATTACCGGATCGGCAGCCGTACGGGCTTTCTTCTCTCTCTTCTGGAAACATCCCCAGCCGTAATCCAGATTCATCGGATTACAAAACGTAGTCTGCTGTTCCGTTACCTGTTTGTTCTCCGCACAGGAGAAGAGAAAAAAAGACACCAATAAGAGGGATAATTTATTTTTCATGCCAATACTGAGATTAATAGAGCTTCCGGCTTATTTCTCTGCCGGAACCTGTTCTGTTATTTTTTTAATTTCCTTCATCAATAAACCGTGTAAGCGTTCTTTCTCTGCTACATAAGCTAGATCAGCAACTTTATCGGACATTTCGCCAGGATCAGCCAGGATATCCATCAAAGACGCTTCCTTATCTCCACGCGTAAAGGCCGTATACTTATAACGTCCGTCATTAATCTGATAGCCTGAACTAGACTCTACGATAATATATTCACGATCAATCTTATCCGTTTGCCCCGTCAGAACCGATTTCAGTGACTTGCCGGACAAGTTCTCTGGTACGGGAATTCCTACCAGGTCACATAGCGTAGGTACCAGATCAATTCCGCTAGTCAGGCTTTTTGAGTCTACAACTCCTTTCTTCACTCCCGGACCGGAAATAATAAGCGGTGTACGGGTAGCTTCTTCAAGCAAACGGCTTTTAAAAACAAGACCGTGCGACTGTCCCATCTCTCCATGATCTGAAGTAAAGACGACGATCGTATGATCTGCCAGACCAGAGTTTTCCAACGCAGTCAGGATACGTCCGATCTGTTGTTCCACATCTTCTACAAGCCGGCAGTACATCCAGCGATAAAAGTCCCACTGCCCTTCTGTCCAGTCACGGGAACCGGAACCGATTTCCTTCATTTCTGCATATGTCCCGTTAGGTTCCACATTGGCAGGTACCGGAGGTATCTGTGCACGATATTCTTCATCACTTAGTGTTTTACGCAAATCTATATACTTCTGCGTAGCAGCTATCTGATGAGGACGCAGTTCATCGGGAAATCTCGGATCAAAACCTGCCCCATAACAAATATCATGAGGATTCATGAAAGAGAGGTATAGGAAAAAAGGGGCATCCTGAGCCGGATCATAACCAGCAAAAAAGTTCTCGGCAAAATCGGCAGGACCCTCGTAATAATCCGTACCATTCTGGGTAAAACCATACTCCTCCATGTGAGTCCTTCCACAATAAAAGCCTGGGTAACCGGAATAGACTGTCTGATAGCCGGCATTACGGAAAAGATTCCCAACCGAACTTTCACGGGCAACAGGCAAGACCCTTAAAGTATCCGGCTTGGTAGAGTTATTTGTATAACCTATTTCACCGGCATAACGCCCCGTTGCCATTGCAAAACGTGACGGCATCGATACAGGATTTGCACAATAATTATGCTCAAACCTGACACCATTCTCTGCCAGACGGTCCAGTGAAGGGGTATTGACATAGCGATTGCCTGCGCAACTCAGCATATCATATCTCTGCTGGTCGGTCATGATGAAAAGGACATTCAGCTTCTTTTCTTCAGCTTTCTGCACACAAGAGGAAGCAAACAATGAAATGCCACATCCATACAACACGACACTTGCTAATTTCTTCATAAGCAATTCTTCTTAGAATTCATCCTTATTTCTTCAAAGCCTTGTCCACATCCAGATCGACGCCTGCCCATCCTTTCTTGCAAGTCCAGTCTGCTGCAGGCGAAGCCCAAAACTCATCTGATTCCGGTAAACCGAGGGCTACAAACACGGCAGAGCACAAGTACAAGCTACCTGTTGAAATATAACTCTCTCCAATATGAGGCTGATAGCCGGCAAAGCCCACCCGCAGCCATCCTTCGGGGTTGAATGTTCCGGGAGCTTGTGTCTGCCGATTGATAATTGCTGTCAGTGCACATCTCACTTGTGCAGGTTTCACTCTTTCCGGAAGCAATTTCCGGTAAGCAACGTCGGACAAGGCATGGAAAGCTCCGAAGCGGTAAGCCAATGAACGACCCACTATCGGGAAAGTCCCTTCGGGAGAAATTATTCTTTCCTGTTGCTCTGCGTAGCGGGCATAGCGTTCGAGTTCAAGTTCGTAAGGTATGGCACCTTCTATCTGGTATTTCTTCATCACACCCAGCACTTCCGCCATCATCGGGTGGATAACGAAACTATTGTAATAGTCCAGATGGAATTCGGCCCCGTCACCGTACCAACCATCTCCCTTATACCATTGTTCAAAGCGGTCACAGGCATATTTCACCCGGTCATACTCCCACTCGCCGGTAAATTCCTTTAAGGCAGCCTCCACCATTGCCGAGAAAAACAGCCAATTGGTTTCGGAAGGTTTTATCACTCTCGATGATTTGAGCTCTTTGATTACCCGTTCCTGAGTGGTCTTATCCAGTTTATCCCACAGTTGTGTACGGGCTCTCAATAATCCGTGAGCCAGGAAAGCGGCATCCACCAAGGGTTGACGTCCGTTATTGAAGTTCAGGTAGTCGGGCGATTCCGGATCAACTCCATTGGCAATCGACTTTAAAGCCAGATCGATGTACCTGGCACGCAGTTTACCTTCTATCGTATTGTCGGGCCCCAGTTCCAGCCAAGCCGAAATTCCTGTAATCAGTCTGCCTAAAGCTTCCAGATGTGTCACTTCTCTTCTTTTCTGCATATCGGCGGCGATAGATTCAACCGGCATATTTTTACGAAGTTCACCTTTCGCCATATTCGCCAGCAACGGATAAGAGATACGATGGAGTGAACTCAACCAGGCGGAACGATCCGGATTTTCAGAGAAAGCCGTAATCGTCTCAACTACCGGACGCCCTTCCAACAAATTCTTATAGCGAAGCAAAGCCTCTACAAAATAATAATCGGCATACGTCAATGGAGCATCTATCTCATACTGCTTTGCCATGAAACCAGTGCAATGCTTAATGATAAAATGATTGTTATCGCCCACTTTCCTGGCACGATAGGCCGGAGAAGCCAACGACTTTATCTGCTGTTCACCTATTGCAAGGAATTGCTTGCCCAGTTCGCCTTCTACATAAGTACTCAGCTCCACATAAGCCGAAGCCATAATGGCACCGGCCGAAGCATCTCTATCAGCTTTCGGAATGTCGGGAGCATCAAAGTCCCAGTAAGGGATTTTATCTTTAGGCAAACGCGGGTGATTCATAATGTACTTACCGACTTTAACAGCATGGTCCAGATACTCTTTCTTACCCGTCTGACGATACATCATGGTAAATCCATACAATCCCCATGCCTGTCCACGCGACCAGGCGGACTGGTCGTTTACCCCCTGATGTGTCACCTGATTCAGCACCTTTCCTGTAATCGTATCATAGCTGACCACATGGCATGAACTGCCGTCCGGACGGAAATGATTGATCATTGTACGGTCGGCATGAGATTTTGCTTTATTATAGTAAGAATTATCTCCCGTCATGGATGAGGCTACCGTAAAAAGCTCCAGATTCATCATGTTATCAATGATTACGGAGAACTGCCATTTCTTGCTGTTCCACGAGCGGGTGCAACCCGTCACCGGATGGAAGCGGGTGGATAAGGATTTGGCCGCAGTCTCTATCACTTCCCTGTAAGCTTCATTACGGGTAAGGCGGTAGCCATTGCCGAAACTGCAATTGATGATAAAACCAACATCGTGATTGCTGGTCGTATACTTCTGCTTTTCCACACGCGAAGTCATTTCTTCGGCGGCTGCCCTCACCTGCGGATCATTGCTATACTCATAACAATACCATAACGTACCGGGATAGAAACCACTTGTCCACCAACCAGAATCGCAGGTAATCATCTCTCCATCCTTCGCTGTTCTGGGCAATATGCCTTTCTGGTCTTTCATCTCACCGAACATGGACATTGACTGTCTGACAGAGAAGTCGAGCGCATCCTCAACAACCTTTTTCATACCTTTTGTCACTGCCGATGCCGAAGAGGTGAATCCTGCCAACAGAACCAAACCTATAACTAAAACTTTCTTTCCGTTTCTCATCATCATCCTTTTAAAGGTTTATATTTATTTGTTTTATTTCTCATTAATATCGGTATTTCCCATTTGTCTTTACAAAAAGAGAGGAAAACAGGCTTTTGTCTTACTATGCATTTTATTCGGAAAGACAAAACAGGCCATCAGCGCCTCCCGTCTTTGAATATAAATGCGGCATATTGCATAATATACGTCCGTTATACATATTCTATGTACAGGAACTCTATATTCTGCAGATTGCATCTATAGTTCTGACGTATCAGATATATAGTTCCAACGCGTCAGATATATAGTTCCTGCACATTAGATATATAGTTTCTGTACCAAAGAAGCATATATTCTGCAAAAGCCTTATAGTCAAAGAGCCCGAACAAGCAATTTCCCGTTTTTTAGAGTTGTACGTATTTATATATCCAACTCATAATCTGACAAATATAGATTTTCATTCGCGAATTTGCAAACCTCCTCTCCCCGGGCTGCAAAGCAGAGACTCCCGGGGCTTTAGAAATTCAAAATGTCAATCTGATAAATCTGTTTATTTATCAAAATACTCAATAAGGTTGTAAACATTGTAATTTACTTCCTTCATGAACTTACTCAGATAGGGATACATCTCGTAATAGTTATCATAAACCCCTTTATTAGCGGGCTTACTGCTATTGTCCGTACCATCATCATCCTGATACTTGAACCAATGCCAGCCGACGCAATTCTTGGCTTCCAGCAAACCCAAAGTGAAATGCTGGTATGCGTACGCCCTGTCATTCTGAGTGGGAACAGAGAATCCGGCACCCGACTGGTTGTTCAGGTCAGAATCTTCCACACCCTTTGTATAAAACTCAGTAACCATAAAGGGAGCATCCGCCCAATCTTCACCCCACTGCTTCACATAGGTAGTCAGCTCCGGACTCCAACGGCTATAGTAATTGATAGAGATGATATCGCAATACTTGCCCGCAGCAGCCACTACATGTTGCAGATATTTCGGTGTTCCATGCAGACGGGTTCCCAGGTACATCATTCCCGGATCGATCTCTTTAATGGCTTCCTTGACTCCCTTGTAATAGAGTTCGGCCAGTCTGCCGGCAAATTCGCTATTCAGATTATCGGTCACACTTGTTGCATTCTTCTCTTCCATAAACTTCTTAGCTTCCAGGTAGGCGACATCTGTCCGGTCGGTCAGTTGCAAGAAGCGATCCAGTATTCTTGAATTCTGCGAAGAGAAGTTTATCTCATTATCCGAAAAGAAGCCCAATACATTCGCATCATTCAAATAAGATGCCATGGCCGAACGGATATAAGTCTTACAGAACTCCGCCCAATCACTGTACAACACAAGTCCCAGTTCATTATCGGAAGTATTTCCCGGATAGGCATGCCCGTTCTGCGACCTGAACTGGCTGAGGAAGCCGAACGAAGGTGCAAGAGTCATAGGTGCATTGGGATTACTTTGATTATGCGTCTGAATTTTACTATATGTATTGGTACAGAAAGCACCGGTGCCATGAAAGCCGATAGAGGCCAGTTCTGCCTGTGTCTTCGACAACCACATATTATCATTACCAAAGCGCTTATTCCAAGCTTCTTTATTACGCGAAGAAGAACCATATCTGAGGGAAGTCACACTTCTTTCATAGTGAGGGTATCCTTCGGGATCGATAATCCACCAACGACCGTTGACTTTCTTCACATAAAAGCGTCCTGTGGCTTGTTGCTTGGCACCTGTGGTAAGGCTACCATATTTATTGGTAATAGCCTTATAGTCACTCTCTGTTTTTATGCTTGGTTTATACTCGCCCATATAAGCCACGATGCGGGTATTCGCTTCAGTCCAGCTGGCAACCGGTGGAAACTGGCTCGAATACTTCACTTTGATCGGGCGGTACGGTTTACCCAGAAGTGAAGGACTGTAAGCCTGCATCTCTCCGGGAGTCGGCAACCCCTCTATAATCTCATCATCGTCACCCTCGTCCAGAACAACGTCCGGCGGCATGAAGTTAGGATCTTTCACTTCATAGTCTACACATGAAGTCAACATAAACAGACACGCAAAGGATGCCGTTATATAAAATGATTTTATTTTCATGATATTTGCCTTTAAAGATTTTATTTGGAAACACTTCTCACACAACGAACATAACGCGCACTTCCGGTCTTGGCGTTATTGGTACTGACATATTTACCAAAACGTATATAGCAAGCTTTCTTACCGTCGGTAGTCTCCGTACTTGCCCAATAGCTATCACCATTCTCCGTATCTCCCATGGTATTCAGGATCACACCACCATGATCGGTGAATATTTTATCGAACGCAGCACGTGCTGCCTGTTCTTCCGCCGGGAGCTGACCGGGAAGCAGGCTCGAACTATGATTTCCGTTGTAGGCATCATATAAAGCTACCAGTTCGTCTTTTGCCGGCCAATACCAGCCTTCACCCCTCTCCTTGCAATATTGTATTGCCGGAATGTCTGCTGCATGTTCGCTCTGTGCTATGGTCTGCGTATTGGCATATCCATCTTCACCATCCGTTACACCAAAACCATCGGCAAATCCGTTTGTCCACTTCAGGCTCTCCCGCTTAAGGGACACAATCTTAGCTTTGGAAGGATCTGCCGGATCCACCCAGAACACAATACCGCCTTCAGCAAGTTCCGTATCTCCATCTTTCGTCACATACTCACCTATTGTGAAAGGTTCCACAGCTATAGCTTTCTGCTGGCTTACGGTAATGGTAGCCGTAGCCCGGCCTTCACCGGAACCGGCTACGACGGTCACAGTCGCCGTACGCGAACCATCCGTGGTATTCTCCGACAAAGCGGTGAATGTAATCTTGTTTTCTGCCTTGCTTACGGAAAGCCATGTGGAACCATCACCTTCAATGGTTACCGTATACGAACTCTTATTCGTAGTTACGGTAGACTCTGCCGTGGCACCGGCTTCACTGGTCAGTCCAACCTGGGTAGGGGTAACGGTCAGTGTGGCAGGTTCTTCGGGGAACTTATAGTTACCTATCACTTTCATGGCACGTACAAAGCGGCTTGTACCAGTCTTGGCACCAAAGTCAAGTCCATACTTACCGAAACGGACGTATCTTGCTTTCTGCCCATCTTCACTTTCCGTACTTGCCCAGTAGCTTTCACCATTGCCCGTATCAGCCGCTGCATTTATAACCGCTCCACCCAAATCGGTCAGGTACTGGTCGAACATGGCACGGGCTGCCTTTTCCGTATCGCTGATACTGGCAGGCACTGCATTGGTGAATGCCGGGTCTTCATGGCCGATACCATTGTATGCGTCAAACAAATCGAGCAATTCATTGGATGCCGGTAAATACCAACCTTCTCCCAATGCTGTACACAAGGCGGCAGCATCATTAGGGCCTGCATTTACAAACAGGGCTGTATTCGCCGGGCCATCTACTGCCGACAGGGCGCCATGTGACATGATAGATGCTTCATACGGATTGCCACCCCAACGTTCCAGTGAGATAGCCTTTCCGGATTCCGGATCAGACGGGTCAACCCAGAATATCATACCGAGTCCGTCTTCTGTCACTTGTCCCACTTTCAAAGCCTTCTCTTCCGAAGCATCTTTATCTGATTGAGTCACTGTTACATCTACAGAGAACTCTCCGGAAACCAACTTCACGACAGTCGAACGCGGTTCACCTGTTTCATTGGTAGCCGTAGCTTTATAAATGGCACGTTTCGGATTCACATCTACCGAGAGCCAGTCTGCCGTATACTCAGCGGTAACCTCACCCTCCGTCGTATAAATAAGAGCCGTTGCAGAAGAACCTTCATTCTTCGATATGTTTATAGTGGTTTGGTCATAATTAAATTCCGGCATGATACGCACTTCTCCACGCTCTTTACATGAAATCAGTATCATACTCAAAATCAATGAAACCAGAGTTAGTTTTTTCATATTATGATTCTGTTTTTAATTTATAATTTAAAGTCAACTCTCCTATTTCCACGGATCGCTCTGCGGGAAGTTCTCTGCTCCCATCAGGTCTATCTGTTTCTGTGGTATAGGCCATATTTCGTGTTTGCCTTTCACGAAGTAATCACGACACAAGGCATAATCGGTATCCAGATATGGGTCTTCCGACTTCAAGTCGCCCGAGTGTTCACGAGCCCGGTCATAGAGGAGTCCAAGACGTTTCAACAATGGCCAGCGTACTCCTTCGAAGTGCAGTTCACGGGCATATTCATCCAGAATCATATCAAGGGTAAGCGGACCGTTCTCACGGGCATTACCTGCCCTGCTCCACGTCTTGTTATAGTATTCAATGGCTTCGGAACTCGAACCGCCGTCGCGATGGAAGTAAGCCTCACAACACATCAGGTAGGTCTCTGCCAGACGGTAAACAATCAGGTCCTTGAAACTGGAAGTCCTGTCAGGCTGTGTAGCATTGGTCCATTGGTCAAAATGCTTCTTTGACATCGGATGCAGTTTCTCCAGATATCCGGCAGAACTGCCATACAAATCGGCTGGTATCTCTTTGCCATAATTGACATTAGTGGGATCATTGTAATAGAACTTGTGGATAAAGAGCTTTTCATAGCGGGTATCCTTTGCTTTATCATACAGACCGAACAAGTAAGTATTCGGATAAACACGTCCCCAACCGTAACCACCCTGGGCTGCTTCAAAGGTACATCCGGCATTAGACTGATAGCGGGTAGTGGTAATAATGGCAAGACGGTGTCCCATCAATGGAGTACCGCTTCCGCCACCTCCCAGGTTCTCTGAGAATTGGTAGGACCACAGCACTTCGGAGTTACGCAAATCCGCCCCGCTGAAAACATCTTCCGTCTTCGGCATCATGGAGTACATCGTGCCATCCCTAAAGATATCCTCACACTCTTTTATTGCTTTATCATAGTCCTTTTCCCACATGGCTACCTGCGCTCTCACATGTTTGGCAGTTGCCTTAGTGATACGTCCATAGTCCTTATTCGGGATGTCCCAAGCAAGGGTGGCTATTGCATCTTCCAGGTCACCTTTAATCAGAGTGAATACTTCTTCCGTAGATGCCGGTTTATAGTCACGCACCAGATTATCTACCATAGTAGGAAGTGTATTCAAATAGAGACGTTCAAAACGTTTCCATAGTTCAAAGTATGCATGTCCGCGGAAGAACTTAGCCTCAGCCCATGCCTTATGGACAACTTCGTCATCAAGCCCCAGGTTCTCGGCGCTTACAATGATTTCATTGGCTTTGCCTATAATGGAATAATGGTGTGTCCAGAATGATTCGACATCAGCATTGTTAGGCAATAGCGTATTGAGACGAGCAATAGCTGCACTTGTTCCGGCACGGAATACCATGATGTCCGTGTTATAGTCACACATATTTACGACGTACAGGTTACCTCCATCTCCATTGGCTATCTGTCTCTCCATATTGTATAATCCTATCACGGCGCGGCTCAGACCATCGGGAGTACCTATCAGATAGTTGTAAGTGATATCCGTCTTCGATTCAGGATTAAGAAAGTCTTCACAGGAAGGCAACGTCGCAATTGCTGCAATTGCTAAAGCTGCTATATATAATCTTTTCTTCATTTTTTCGGTCTTTAATAATTAGAATGACAAATTTACTCCAAACACAAACTGTCTTGACTCAGGATATGCACCGGGAGTCAACTCCGGGCTATACGACAGGAAGTCTGTGAACGTAAGAAGATTCGTAGCGGTTGCATATACTCTTAACTTCTGAAGCTGGATTTTCTTAATCCAGGCGGTAGGAAATGTATATCCCAGTTGCAAAGTACGCAAACGGATGTAAGAGGCATCTTGTATGGCCAAGGCACTCTGATACGTCACATTCGAATTATGGGTAGGACGCGGGAAGTCGTTTGAAGGATTAAACGGAGTCCAGTAATTCACCTTCACACCGTTCAATTTTCCCTGTAATGAACCACCACTGTTTGATTCTGAGAGATAGGCGTTCTGAATCTTGCGCCCGGACACTCCATACCAATCCATAAAGAAGTCGAAGCCTTTCCATTTAAGACTTGTATTCAATGACAGGGTAAAGTCCGGGTCTTTGGAGATGGGGGTACGGTCGTCTGCCGTAATCTTTCCGTCACCATTCAGATCTTTCACTTTCACGGAACCCGGTGCCACTGCATCCTGACGTTCCAGGACTTTGTCGGGTATACCGTCTCCATCCGTATCAATGGTCGGTTTCAAGGTATATGTCAGTTTACCATAGGCATCACGGGTAATATCAAAATCTGCGTATTGATAAATACCGTCCGGTTCATAATTGTAATATACATTGATAGGTTTACCTACAAACCAGTTGTTTCCGGGCTGGCTCAACGGTTTTCCATTCTCATCCACCTGATCGTCAATCTTCACGATCTCATTGGAATACTGGCTGAAGTTAGCTCCCAGACTCCATGTGAAATCCTTCGCACGGATAACGTCACCGCTAATACTGATATCAATACCGCTCGACTTCGTTTCTCCCAGATTATCAAGCATCTTTTCGTAACCTAAGGCTGAATTCAATCCGCGATAAACAAGCAAATCGGTAGTCCGGGTTTTATAATACTCAATGGTACCCGACAGTCTGTTTCGGAACAAACCAAAGTCCAAGCCCATGTTGACGGTTCTGGATTGCTCCCACTTCAGGTTAGGATTGGTAAGTTCTGCTCCGGGAAGATAACCCATATAGGAATTATCGCCAAACTCATATCTGAGTTGGTCAGTCAGACCAAGAGTCGTATAATTACCAATACCGTTCTGATTACCTACAATACCATAACTCAAGCGTAGTTTCAGATTATCGATCCAGGTTGCATTCTGAAGGAACTTCTCCTGATTCACACGCCATGCAAGGGCTACAGACGGGAATGTACCCCATTTGTTATTCTTTCCGAAACGACTGGAGCCGTCTCTTCTGACTGCAACATTCATAATATATCTATCCATCAGGACATAAGAAGCACGTCCCATGAAAGAAACCAGGTTATTCTCGGTAAAGGAACGTATGGGAGAACCTGTAAACTGACCGTTTGCGATGAAGTTCCAATCCATATCCACCGGTAATTGGTCGGTAGCATAGCCCAACTGCTTTGTCTGCTTATGGTCTACGGACTGTACTGCGGTAATCGTCAGTTTGTGCTTCTGGTCTTTAATAGGGACATTGTATGTAAAGATGTTCTCAATCAGATAACTTCTGTCTTCCCTGTCGGTCAGTTTAGCCGTAGCTCCACCACCCGGATAATTCACTCCTTTTGCTTCGCCATCTTCCTGTTCTCTGTTATAGAGCGATGTATTCAGGCGGTAATTGAACCCTTTGAAAGGTTTCAGCTCCAGAAAGACATTCAAACGGTAACTATTGGTGGAAATCTCACGTTTATAGTTTTCCGCTCTATAGAACGGGTTGACATCATTATTAGAATTAATATAGCGTGAATAGCTACCATCTTCATTATAAATCTGTGCAATCGGAGTACGGGTAATAAACTCACTGAAACTACCGTCTTCACGATCGGATTTGGTAAGAGCATAAGACGAGTTTACACCGAGGCTGATCCACTTATTAATGTTATAATCCACATTCAGGCGAAAAGCTGCCTTCTGATAGCCGGAACCGGTGGTTACCATTCCGTCCTGATCGAAGTAATTGACACCGGCAGCCATCCGTATCTTATCATTTCCGCCGCGCAACGTTACATCATGATTGTGATAAAGTGCATTCTTCAACATCTCTTTCTCCCAATCTATAAATTGCCCGCTTGCCCACACTTGCTGCATGACATCGTCTCCCAAAGCTTCGGCAATGGATATTTCGCGTGCATCAATCACACCTTTATCATTGGCTTTTGCTTCACGCCGCAGCATTACATATTCTTCGGGTGAATAGAAATCGAAGTTGCGCCATAAAGACTGTATACCTACATATCCGTTATAACTTACCTCCATCTTACCCTGGCTACCACGTTTCGTTGTCACCAGGATAACACCATCGCTGGCACGGGCACCATAGATAGCCTGCGAAGCGGCATCTTTCAGAATCTCAATGGACTCGATGTTCTCCGCACTCAGCGTACTGAACTCTTCACTGTCTGAAATAGAACCATCGATAACATACAAAGGAGTATTGGATGCACTGATAGAACGGTTACCACGAACCGTAATATTAGGATTGGAACCCGGTCTTCCCGATGAACTTGTTACATTAACACCGGCCACGCGTCCACGAAGCATATCAGCTACGTTTCCTGCCGGGTAACTTTTCAGTTCATCCGTCTTAACCGAAGCTACAGAAGTAGCGACATCACTTTTCCGCTGATAACCATAGCCCACGACTACAACTTCTTCCAGTTGCTTGGTATCCTCTACCATAACTACATTAATAACACCTTTATTACCTACCTTATGCTCCTGGTTCAGATAGCCGATATACGAAAACACGAGTGTAGAATTCGAAGGTACCTCAAGAGAATATTTACCGTTTATATCGGTAATCACACCAGTTGCAGAATCTTTCACGCGAACATTCACGCCAATCAACGGACCTTGCGTATCAGACACAACACCTGTTACCCGCACGTTCAGCGCATGTACATCGGCCATAATCAATAGAAATACAACCGATAAGATTAGTTTAAAACAACAGTTTTTCATTTAATACATTAGATTTATATATTACTAATAAAGGAACAAGACAAAATTCACAAAAAACACAGAATCGGAATCTAAAAATCATACGGAAAGAAAGCACAATCGTACGAACGAAATAAATCTTTTCCGCTTACCACACTATCAGAGCTGGTTTATTCACAGATTCTCTGGTTCCGAAGGAACTATTCTTATTATTATCAGAATCATCTCCCAATTGGCGGACTTCCCTGATCAACACAAATGTAATTTCCGGCTGCCGGCATTTGCGTATCAATGAAGTGACATCCAGTTGATGCCAGGATGCTGTTTCAGTCACAACTATCTCACCGGCTACATGTGCCGTATTACCTACATCGGTTACGCGCACCTGGTCTTTTTCCAGATTGGGGGCATTCTTCCAGTTCAGGGTACTTTCATCCCAATTACTATTATCCAGCGCGTAGACATGGAAGCGATAGGGAGATTTGGTTGACGAATTGCCATACAGCCGGAGTATAGCGGCATTCATTTCCTCTTTATTCATACCCGACAAGTCGAACTTGAGATAGCTAACCTGATTGCCATTGGCTCGGGAAGCATTCATTTCTATATTCATCACTTTGGCTTTACCAAAGTTTTTCTCACTATTTGCCCCGGCCTTAACGGTTGCATCCGCCGTTGCCACCAGTGTACTTGCAGCATTGGAACAGATAGGAATGGTAAGGAGCATTACACTCTGGGCAGGAAGTTCAAACGAAAGCTGTCCTTCTTCTGAGGTTTCTTTTATCCAGACTACTTCACCATAAGCATTTGCACTTACTTCCTCAGCAATCACCTTGGTTCCTACCGAAAGGTTCAGCGACTTCAGGTCCAGTGTGAGATGGTTTGAAGAGAGTTTCCGTTGTACCAGCCATACATAATATCTCATTTCTTCCGGGTTAAAGGAAGTTATCGCATCCACATCATTATCAGCAACCGACTTCACTGTATTCAGCAACGGACGTTCATCCTTAAACCCTTTTGCAAACAGGCGAACAACTTCACCCGTACGCTGAATGCCACTTATATCAAAAGAGGAAGGAATCTCCTTGACGGACTCCGCATCAAACAGTTTTATTTCCCTCACTTTGATACTCCCCTTATCCGTTGCAACAAAGCGGACTTTGGAAGTAGTTACAGGAGCATCGAACAGAAAAAAGGATTGCGCATAACGTGCATCTTTCTCAACGGTCTCTTTTATATCCGCCCATCCGGTACCGTCCCAATACTGCAAACGAAAATTCTTCACGCGGTCGGGAGCCGTATAAACTCCATATGCCGAACCCGTATAGACTACAGCCCCACCCAATAAGGTGCTTTTTCCCAGACTTATTTCCAGGTATTTCTCTGTATCCGTATCCGGAGACACCCACATGGAAGCATCTGTCTTATTACCATCGGTTACTACTTTCACCGCTACCGGGCGAGATGAAGTCAAGTCCATTGCTTTCTTACCCAATGCCACATTGGTATAGGCATCCTCCACAATCCGTTTGCCTTGCCAGATAAAGTGATGTCCTGACTTAATTCCACGCGGATATGTTCCGCTGGTAGTATTGGCAAACTTAAAAGCCCACATTCCATACCCTTGATTGAACGTATTGTTTGTATATTCGCCGGCCCATTCTGTGAACAAGGAAGGAGAATCCATCGTTTCTTCCTTATCGATCAGATATGCATTCATCCAACGCCCTGTTTCCGTATAAACGATCGGAAGCGGTTGTTTCAAAGGATGATTTTCCACTATAATCTTTCTTATATCAGAAACCTTGGACGCATAACCTGCTGCCGGAAGATTATAAGAGTGGGTAGAGAATACATCTATCAAATCCCTGTCCGAAGGCAAGCCGCGATAGTCTATACGCAGATTCTTCACGACTTCGGCCCACCAGTTTGTATTGGAACCCGCTGTAACCGGACTCACAAAACGTGATTTCAGATTCTTCCCATACAGCCTATTCACATCCTGCACGGCACAATAAACAGCATCCGAAACTATTTTCATGGCATCTACATACTGGGTGATCTTCATTGGTCCGGCATGGCGATGATTCGGTTCGTTGTGCATGGCGTACATGGTTACATCTCCCGTCTTAGCCGCATAAAAAGCCAATGCATAGAAACGCTGCCACTGCTTCCATTTATTACTCCACGTTCCATCAAAATCGGTGGAATTTATCTGAAGAATAGCATCGATATTCAGACGTTTCAATTCTTTCAACGTGTATTCGAATACCATGGAATTGGTAGAGAAATGTGCTTCCCCACACTTCGCCAGGATAGGTTCCCATTGAATGAAACGGTTATGCTCCGGATTGTTTCGCAACTCATTCTTGTAGGACTCAAAATCCTCCAATGTGGAAAGCTCTTTATCATGCAGCACAACGGACTGGGGAATATAATCGTTCAGAGAAGTCCATACGCGCAAACTGTTCACATTAGAGTATTCAAGCCAACCGGAAACATTACTTCCCGGTAAATAATATCCTTGATTGTAAGCCACGTATTTCATGGACTTACCAATGATTTCTTTAGCCACCGTCACCTGCATTTCCTTTTCCAAAGGTTCCTGGGAAACTCTTGGAGCTTCACCTGTAGTAACAGGAATCGGCATACCCGCCTTCTCCTTACCGTATACTTCAAACTCATTAATACGGATCGGTTCACCATCGGTAGATACCAGACGAATCTGAAAAGTGAGCAGCTCCGGATGAAAGGTGAACTCAAGCTTATCCAACCTGTTCTCCGTGCATTCCGTATCCGGCAGGTCCGTCCAGTTGGCATCATCCCAGTATTGAATCTTAAAATTCTTCACCGACCAGAATCCCGGTGCTTTTCCTTTCTCCTGCTCTGTTTGTTCGACATCCGGAATTCCCGTATAGATAACAACCCGGTTTATATTATAATATCTCTCAAGATTAATATCCAGTGTATGGGGTGGACGCGCACTTTTACCACTCATCCAGGTAGATTTACGCGAAACGATTCCATCCGTCACATTGGATGCCGGAAACTCTTCCTGCTGCGATGAGGCAGTGACCGGTTTGTGTAATGCTACATTGACATTATCTGCATGTAGCCCCAAAAAGGGCATGACAATAGCACCACAGACTAAAAATAGTTGTTTCTTCAAGCTCATAAATTATCTTTTAATGGGTATTTCTATTCTTTAGAGTAACAGGCTTTATAAACCGCTTCAGCATATCTCCTACCAAGGATTATCTGACTGTCAGCACTAAAATGAGGGTCATTTTCATTGATCAGGGGCACCAATTCCCGGGATGACACACAATAGGAATAGGGAATATGCCGGGGAACCGTACGCAACATCTTATTAAACGCATCCGAAGTCCCATTCACCCGCCATTCGGCAATCTCTCCCACAATAACGGGGAGCTTTGTATCTCCCAAATCTTCCCGCAAATCGGCAACCAACTTTTGTAACTTCGCCATATACGCTTCCGGATTCCGGCTATCGGCTTCGCCCTGATGCCAGATAATTGCTTTCAACGTTCCGTACTTCATGGCTTGGCGTATACGTGACAAAGCTTCTCCATAATAATCATCCTTAGCTCCTTTCAACCATGAGTTTATGGAACTCCCTCCGCGTGCATTAACCACTAATCCAAGTTTATGCCTCGTTTTATCTGCAATGGCCTTTGCAAAAGAATAGGCCGGGCCTACTCCTTGCAGATCTATTTGCTTGCGGATAGTAGAGTACTTATTTAAAGGATTCCTTGCAGGTTCCATATCACCGTTCGGAGTCAGCAAGTATACATCCTTTATACTGCCTTTATAGTTATCAGTAATATATCCCCGTCCTGCCATGTTAGACTGGCCAATGAAAAGGAACAGATCAAGCTGGGGTATCACCGGTTCAGGGTTGACACATACGCCTTCCGTCTCCAACATGTATTTATCCGTGCGGAAGGGAAGGGCGGGAAAGCCTTCTTTATTAAAGAAATTCATGTATCCACTATTCACCCAGAGATAACGGACATCTACAGGATTATTTACCTGATTACTCTTTACACGTACCCGATTGTTATCAACAATCACTGCTTCAGCCGGATAAAACTGGCCGTCTTTACCGGCAACCATAAATCCGGAAAGCGAGGAAGAACCGTCTTTGGCAATAATCCCTGTACCCACATTCGCAAATTCCAGAAGTAAACTGCCATCTTCGGTTTTCGTCTTCTTTCTAAATTCAGGTCCCTGATAGACGATCTTCTTACCATAAACTTTACCCAAAGCCAACTGTGCAAGGCGCCAGCCAACTGTATCTTTCACAATCGGATGAATATCTTTGGGATTTCCCTGGTCAAAAGCAACGGCCATACCTGTATTCTTCACATGCAGTGAGGTGAGGTATTGCGCTTCACGCAACTCATTCCAGTAACGGGTCTTTGTTTCAAATCGAGGTAACTGTACAAACAGGAAAGGAATATCTCCCTGCCCCCACGACATCCTCCACTCCTTTATCATCGCGGGGAACAGTTTACGATATTGTGCCCCACGTGCTGTATTCGACTCTCCCTGATAGAAAATAAATCCTTTCAGAGTATATGGACTGACAACGTTCAACATCGTTTCGGATAAACCGACCGGACGACGAAAGTTCCATTTCCCCATAGGCTCCGTAGGTTTACCAATGTATTGTTTCTTTTCTGCTGATAATTTGTTATACTCTGCCAGAGACTTAATATAACGGTCATATATCTTCTCGTACTCTCCAGGCTGATAAGCATCAGCAATACTATCATAACGCTCTATGACAGGGCGGAAGTCTTTATCTGACAACAGCAACTTCCGGCTCGTCCACGCCTCAACCGTCGTTCCTCCTACGGGTAGTTGAATGATACCGATAGGAATATTCAAATCTCTATGCAGATTCTTCGCAAAGTAGTAAGCAACAGCTGCAAACTCCGGTGCTGTCTCAGGAGTACAAGTCTTCCAGGATGTTTCAGGCACTTCGTGTTCCGGATAGTATTTTCTCGGTACTTTATAATAACGTATCTGAGGATAATCAGCCAAATCGATTTCCGCCTTCGCATCCTTCACCTTGCGCAAAGCAAACTCCATATTTGACTGACCACCCGCCAGCCATACGTCACCTACGAAAACATCTCTAAAACTAACCTTATTATTACCATTTATGACTTCTAATTTATAAGGTCCTCCGGCTTCTCCGGTCCTTAGTGTGACCATCCATTTTCCATCAACAACCTTACTTTTCCGACTGTGTCCTTCAAACAACACTTCAACCTGCGAACCGTCTGCCGCCTCTCCCCAGATCTTCACGTTTGCATTACGTTGCAATACCATATGATCCGTAAAAACACCGGCAACCGTAAACCTGCCGCCAGCAAAAACAACGATGCTGGTCAGAAATAAAAATAAAGAAAATAAAATGCGTTTCATAGTTCAATTCGGTTTTAAAATGACTCTGCAAAGATGTCCGTTTACCGAGTGAAGACATATAACAATCGTTCTTTTATGAAGCAACTTTGTACAGCCGTGTACAATATTGGCAACTATCAGAAATCTTATTCCGTATGATCCGGACGCTCTGTACTTAATATTGTTTTCAGTAATATCACCCGGCGATCTCCTTTCAGAGAAACTTTCATTGTATTCTTTATATGCGAGATATCTGTTTCGACACTTAACTGTTGCTTGGGTTGAAGCACATAGTTCCTTGTTGTTGTGTCATTGACGGTGATGCTGATGTTAAGAGGTTCGTCCACAGGATTCTCCAATATGGTAATCATGGTTTTCTTCTTCCCGGACAATGTCATGTAGAAATATCCTTCGCCGCTGGTAGATGATTTACCGATCAACGGGCTTCCTCCTTTTGAAAAAGTGAATGGAGCCATAGGTCTTCTTCCATAAGGTACATATTGCACACCCGGTTTTGAATTCCACCCACCATAAGCACCGGCATACTGGTAACCATATTCATCAATCTTCACTTCATATCTGGGGTCATGTTCCTGTCCTTTTGGAATGATAGGAACAGTGTTTACCATCAGACCATTACAAGATGCGTTCACGATTCCCCGTTCGGAAGCATAGTCTCCCCAGATAATTGAGTCAGTCATTTCCACATACGGTTCATGCTGCTTGTCGACAGACATATAACGAAGCATATTGAAAAGGAGTTTATCAGCTACGGGGTCTACTCCGCAATGATTAATCAAGTCGAAACCAGACAACAGTATGGAGCCTTTACCCATAAACATCTCCGACAAGGCTGTCGCTGCCAAAGCACGGCTATAGTTGGCAAGGACGGCTACATTCTCCATCCCGGATTCACGAAGATCATATCCTTTGTCCACCGGATAAATGGCAGGAAAACCTTTCTTCGATTCATCATAGGAGGTATAGTCGGACCAAAGGCGGAACTGCTTAGGGGTTAATCCGTTAAAAACCGGATGATACGGACGTTCGAGATTGATATTCATACCATCTGCATACGCCAGAGACGGTGAAAGATAAACCGGATCATTATTGCTGTCTTTCAGAAACTCTACGGAAGTTGGCAGCCACGATTGATTGAATGTTGCAGCATCCTGTTGCAGGCAAATAATGCGCCCACCCTTACTTACATATTCTTTCAACTGCTCTGACTGATTATTCAGTGAATCATCCCATGAATTCTTAGCCAGAATTAAGGTAGAGTTCCGGGGCAATTCCTTAACCATACGTACCGCTTTTACAGGGTAACCGAGTTTCTGCAAACAGCTCAAGGTTTGCTCTCCTGCCGAAGAATCGTACACATAAATGGTTTTCTTTATCACCTCTGTACCCCGCCAGTCTTTTCCGGCTATGAACAGTTCACTCTCATTATAGGACACCTTACTGCCTTTCGACCAAATCTCACCTTTCAGCATATAGTCTCCCGAAGGCAGATTCTTAGGAATATCTATCGACAAAGGCCTTTTACAAGTGCCATAATAGGGAACAGATGGAAGATCGACCTCTCCCTCCAATACTTTCTCACCTTCCTTTTCAATCCACCACTGCAAATGAACTTCATCCAAATCATTGCCATAATCATCGTCATTGACGACATGGGCTACCACCGCAAGCTTACTCCCTGCATAAATCTGCGATTGCCAATTCTCCCAACTCAGCAATACAGGCTGATAACTGATCTGGTATTGCCAGGCTACAGGTTTCGGTTTCATCTCGGCAAAGGATTTTACTCCATCCCAGTTATGAAATATAATTGTAAAAGGCATCGTACCTGCCAGGCAGCTGTTTTGACTTCTCAACCGACGGAATAATTCCGTTGCATTCTTCAGTACAAAAGCCTGATAGGTCATAGCTGCTCCGGCTTGTTCATCATCGGGCAGATGTCCTGTCCAACACTTCTGCGAACCCGGTTGTTTGGTTCTGGAGCAGAGGTTAAAACGCCCGTCTATTCCTGTATAGTTTCCTACACATTCGGTAAAAGTAATCGGTTGTACTCTTCCCGGATTTTGCCACATCGCCTTATCACGCATATTGAGATAAGTAAGGAAAGTATTATAATACCATCCCCAATACCTATGTACATCATAGATATCGCCCGAATGTCCCAGCCCATAACCGGTATTGCCTATATACAATCTGGTATCATCCCATTTCTTGAGTTCACGACACATCTTTGTCAGGAACTCCCGATACAGATCGCCCGTTTTACCTTCATAAGGCATTTCATTGGATAAAATATAGATGACTACGGAAGGATGGGGAGTGAACGGTCCCAGATCAATTTCCTTATAGGTTCTGAGTGACAGGTCAAAGTCTGTCGGTGGTGCAGTCTTGGTTGCATGTTTGGGACGACCATACCGACCTGCAAATATCATCATACCTTCTTCATCGCACACATCCATCCAATTCTGGTCATCGGGAATACGGATGATATTTATGTTCAGGCTCTTCATAAAGCGAACATAATCACGTGCAAAGTCTTTGCTTCTTTCCAGTTGTTCGGGTATTCCCCGCTCAGGCGGATTAATGGCATTCCCCCGCAGATAGACAGGTTTATCATTCAAATAAAATACACCACCCCGCATCTCGAACTTTCTGAACCCAATCCGCTTATGAAAAGTTTCAGTACCAGCCTTTATTTCCAAGTCATAAAGTGCAGGATTAACAGGACTCCATAATTCAGGAGTCAATTGGTCTATTTTCCAGACCACCGTTGTATCCACTTTATTCTTAAAATAAAATTCTCCGGAATGGTTGCACAATATCACCTTATTCCGGGCATGCGTAATTACAGCATCAAGGGATAAACTTTCGTTCGCCTCAGCAGACAACATTACTTCAATCCTGATATCCTTATCGGTAGTGACAGGAGTTACCTTATGAACCTTTGCCGCCAACAGAGACAACGGAAAGAATGCACATAAAGCACACAATAATCTTGTTTTCATAGTATCAATTATAATAGTAAACTTATTCTTCTCCTTTCTGATATTGGGCGGGAGTCACCCCGAACAACTCCCTGAAACGTTTTATGAAATAGCTTGGGGAGTTAAAGCCAACTTCATATGCTATCTCCGAAACAGTCTTCGTATCCATCTGTTTCAGTAGCATCTGCGCCTTCTTCAATCTGATATTCAGAATGAAGTCATTGGGCGTCTGCCCTGTGATACCCTTAATCTTCAGGAAGAGTTTGGTACGGCCGGTATTCATGGCCTGGGCAAACATATTCACGTCAAAATCCGGATTATCCAGATTCTGTTCAATACACGCTACACATTGTTCCATGAACTGATGGTCTGCGCTATTTGTTGCCAGTATATCCACATTGTTATCCATTTGTTTTGCATATTTTTTCTGTAACAGCTTTCTGCTGTTTACCAGATTGTTACAACGCATAAACAAATGTTTCACATTAAAAGGTTTAGTCACATAGTCATCTGCACCCGTTTTTAACCCTTGCATTGTATATTCTTCAGCTGTCTGGGCCGTCAGTAATATCACTGGGATATGGGATGTTTCAAAATTACTCTTTATCTTCCTGCACATTTCTATACCGGACATCTTGGGCATCATGATATCGCTCAATACAATATCGGGCTGCATTTCTTTTGTTTTTTCCAGTCCTTCTTCACCATCCTGCGCTTCGCAAACGGAATATACTTTGGAGAACAGACGGACCAGTAAGCCTCTGAGTTCTTCATTGTCTTCAACAATCAAGATTTTGCTCTTTGTATTTTCCGATTCATTAGCGGGATTCTCATCGTCCATCACATCAGTCAATGCCTTGTCACCATACATGGTCAATTCTGAAATGCATGATGAATCGATATCGGGAGTTGCCACTTTTTGTGAATCGGCAATGTGACTATCGCCCAAAGGCAATTCAACCACAAAAGTGGTTCCCTTTCCTTCCATGCTCCGCACACTGATTTTGCCTTTATGGGCTTCAATTATACTTTTAGCAAGTGCCAATCCTATACCCGTACCTTTCTGGTTGTCTGTGCTGTCGACCTGATAAAAACGATCGAATATCTTATCCAGACTCTTTTCGGCAATACCGATACCCGTATCTGAAATAAGAATAACTACACTATTTTCATATTCCTGTACTGATAAGGAGACTGTACCACCCAGAGATGTATATTTGAAAGCATTGGACAGCAAGTTATAAATCACCTTTTCAAGCTGTACCACATCAAACCAGACTTCCAGATTCCTATCCTTATTAAGAAATTCAAGATTAATCTGTTTACCCCGTGCATACTCTTTGAAAGACAGATAGATTTCATCCAAGAACGCATAAATATCCTGCTTGCTGTATTTGAACTTTTCGAAACCCTGTTCTTGTTTCCTGAAATCAAGAAGCTCGGTTATCAGGCGCTTCATACGTAATGTATTTCGATGGATATTCACCAGTTTATTGTACACTAACGGCTGAATATCATTCCTTTCCATCAGCATCTCCAACTGGCTCACAATCAATGTGAGCGGAGTACGGAATTCATGTGAAATATTGGTAAAGAAACGAAGTTTGGACTGGTTCAGTTCTTCTATCTGTTTCTTCTCTTTCTTCTCGTATTCAAGTGAAGCCCGCAACTTTAATTTGGAAGAATAGAAACTAACCACTATATAGACAGATACAATCACAATAATAACGTAAATACAATATGCCCAGGCCGATTTGTAAAAAGGTGGCTTCACCACAATATCGATTTCCTTAAAGATACTTTCCTTACCGGAATATTCCTCAGAGCTCTTTATCTTTAGCTTATACTTACCCGGATTCAGGTTGGTGTAAGTAATGCCTTTACGATAACCTGCACTCATCCAGTCTTTATCAAATCCCTCCAATTTATAGTAAATCCGGTTTCTCAGTACCGATACATAATTGGATAACGAGAAATTTATAGTGATGATGGAATGATTATGATTCAGCGTAATTTGTGGCTGATACAAAATAGACTCAGAGAGAATATTGGAGTCATCATTTGGCAATATAACCTGGTTATTCACTTCCAATGAGATAAAGTTAAGCTGATAGGGCTTTACATAAGAATTCAATTCTTTTTCAAAGAAAGATATCATCATCTTGGGACCGGAAAGAAATATCTCATTATCGCTGGCCACAAACAATCCGTAAGGGTTCAATGCCGTCATCGGAAAACCATTCTGTTTATTATAGTTATAAAAGCGCTGGTTCTCCATATCAAAACGTGAAAAGCCTTGATTACTGGCTATCAGGAGATAGCCGGACAAAGACTCTTTTATATCGAGGATATAATCATTGATCAGGTCCGAATTGTGTGAGTTAAACGGTTTGAATGAATTGATATCCGGCTCATACAGGAATATACCATCTCCCGAAGAACCCGCCCAGATATTACCTTTCTTATCTTCAAAAAGTACATTTATCAGATTACTGCCTATAACCCGCTTCGAACTATTAGGAACGAAATACTCATCTTGTTTCCGGGTTTCAAGATTATATTTAACCAGTCCCAATGAATAGGAGAACCATAAATTATTGTTCCTGTCAAGAAGCATATCAATGATCTGTCTGTTATTGAGTCTACTATCTTTCAGTAGCTTTGTGCATTCTCCTGTTTGAGGATTGAATGAACCTATTCCGTTATGGGTTGCCAGCAAAAGATTCCCTTTATACGGAATAATTTTGCGAACTATATCGTTAATCAATGAATTCTCTTTCCCGGGAATATGCCTGTAGTTGGTAAATCGATGCGTTTTCAAATCCAGCTTATCCAGTCCTCCCCGTAGTGTACCTATCCACAGAATCTGGTTATCTTCATCTAAATGCAGGGATTGTACCGTATTGGATGCAAGAGAGTTCTTATTTATATCATACTTAAACTCTGCGAAGCTTCTTGTTTTTCGATCGAGATAGTTCACTCCACCACCTTCCGTTGCAATCCAGATATTTCCTTTAGAGTCTTCTTTCATTCGTCCGGCAAAAGGAGAGGTCAGCTTTCCTTGCTGAGATTCATCGGAATAATAATAGGTATAAATCTCATAGTCCGGATTAAACAGATTAACCCCGCCATAATAAGTGCCAATCCAGAAAGTTCCTTGCTGATCCTTCATCATACAGATGATGGAAGAATTACTCAAGCTATAGGGTTTATTATCTTCGCTGTAATTGGTGAAAATATTGGTAGTGACATCCAATCTATCCAAACCTTTAAAAGTCCCCACCCAATAGTTACCTAAGTTATCTTCGACCACACAACGGACGTAATTGCTGGAAAGTCCATTCTTATAAGGTGCATGCACATAGTTTGTTTTTCCACCGTTCCTGTCCAGTCGGAAAAGCCCGTCATCTTTGGTACCTACCCAAATATTCTTTTTGGAGTCTTCATAAATACAGGTTATATCCTTTGTTGGAAGATAATTAAGCCATTTCTTATTACTGTCCAGCATGTACAAGCCATTATTCATGGTTCCTACATATAGATTTCCTTCATGGTCTTCGGTCACACAGGACATGCGTACATCCTCCAAGTGATAATAATATTCCAACCTATCTTCCGCATGGTTATAGGTGAATAAAGAATCCCTGGTACATGCCCACAGCCGAGAGTTACCGTAACTAATGGCCTGAATGTTATTATCGCGAATCGTATGAAAAATATTCTTCTTAATATCATATTCAACTACGGCATACTTGCAACGAATATAAATATGCCCATCCTTATCACCACAAATCGTACCTATATTATTATTATAAAGACTATGCTTATCGTTCTCAATCGGACGGAATATATAAAAATCGGTACCGTTATAACGGTTCAAACCATCTTTAGTCCCTATCCAGATAATTCCGAATTCATCCTGATAAATAGATGTAACTGTTGGTTGTGAGATGCCATTTTCTACTCCGAATGTTTGGAAATGGATATCCTGTGCGAACAACAATCCGGGAGTCAAAAATGAGAGCAGCAACAGCATCTGCAACACTATTATTGATAAGAGAGTCTTTTTCATCATCGTACACTTCAGTTATAAGGTTCCTGTTTTTATAGAAACAAAAATAGCGGAATCTATGTACGACCTATATAAAAATAGGACAAATCTATGTCGTTATCGTACGAAAGCCCTCCGAATTCACCGATTCATACCCGGAACTTATCGGCTTTTCTACCGGAAATCACCCGAAAGGGCTATACAGGGATGAATAATTCGCTTACCTTTGAACCATGAATCAATAACAATAGAAATAATGGAAAAGAAACAAAACTTCCCGTCTCATGCAGGCTTATCGGGCAAAGCACTGATAGCTTCGCTCTTCATCATCTCCGGAATATTACTGTTTGCTCGTAACGTAGGTTGGATTACGTATGACTTATTTAGCATAGTGGTATCTTGGCATAGTCTTCTTATTGTATTAGGTATCTATACGATGACACGCCGCCATTACCTGAGCGGTTCTATCCTCACCCTGATAGGCATCTATTTCTTAGTTGGAGGATTATCGTGGCTACCGGAGAACTCACAAACCATTGTCTGGCCTGTTGCACTGATTGTGGCAGGTATCCTGTTCTTTGTAAAATCCCGCCGTAGGGAACGCTGGATGAAAAGCCATATGAGTGGCCGTTATCAGGACTGGACTAAAAGAAGAGGTGGACATATGCACATAAATATGGAAAACAATGAGCAACAATGCGAATCGGAAAACGGTTATCTGCGTTCCGACAATGCTTTTGGTTCTGTACGCCATGTCGTATTGGATGAATTGTTTAAAGGAGCCAGTATCCGGGCTTCATTCGGAGGGACTGTCATTGACCTGCGCCACACGCATCTTGCACCGGGAGAAACTTATATCGATATCGACTGTACTTGTAGTGGAATAGAGTTGTACATTCCTTCAGACTGGAACGTTGTACCTCAATGCAATGCTTTTGCCGGCGGATGCGAAGATAAGCGTTGGCAGGGAGCGAATATTAATAAAGAAAGCACACTCATAATCCGTGGAAATATTTCCTTTGGTGGATTAGAGATTAAAGACTAATCCTATGAGAGCACATCCAATTATAGATTATCCTTATCGTTGGTTTCCGATGCTTGTGCTTGCATTGGTTCTGGCAATCATCCAGGCAACTCTGTTGTGGGGATATACCGGAACTGACTGGCTACCTGCCATCATCGACGGAATCACAACAATCGGATGGCTTGCGGCACTGGTATATCTGGCTTGGTTTGTAGTAGGCCAAGTATCCATTCTTCAGACAAATGTCATTACGGTTGTATCAGGAATATTGCTCTGGATTGCGGGTAGCTTCATGGTCTGCGACATTATGGTAAGAATTGCAGGAATACCTTATATCTCTTTTGCCTCTACCATACCTTTCAGGCTTTTGTTCGGCATACCGACATGGATAGCGATTATATTGTGGTATCACCTGATAGTAGTGAAAGTTCCGGAAGCACAAGAAGATGAATTCATTGTACCGCAAGCCGTAAAAGAAGAAAAACAGAAAGAACAAGAGGAAACCATTGATCGCATTACTGTAAAAGACGGACCACGAATACATATCATCAAAGTAGATGAATTGCTATATATCCAAGCGTGTGGAGATTATACGACCCTGATCACCCCCACAGGAGAGTACATCAAAGAACAAACTATGAAGTATTTTGAAGGACATTTGCCAAGTGACAACTTTGTACGTATCCATCGTTCCACCATTGTAAATGTGACACAAATATCCCGGGTAGAACTATTCGGAAAAGAAACTTACCAGGTGTTATTGAAAAACGGAACCAAGTTAAGGGTTAGCCTGACGGGCTACCGGCTATTGAAAGAACGACTGGGAATATAAAGACCTAAACTATTCTATAAAACAAAAGCAAAGAATCCGCCCCATTGTGGATTCTTCGCTTCTTTTTTAGCAGATAAGGTTATCTGATTATTTCTTCTTATCGTCTTTCTTTGGTTCATCCTTTTGGGTTTCCTGCTTATCTTCCTTTCCTTCCGGGTGAATGATTCCCTTTACGGTCTCGCCAATAGGCAGTTTGTCCAGTACACCGAGGCTCGGAGCAACCGTCTTCACCAGCGAACTCAGGAAGTTGCTTGTACCTCCGTTTCCACCATCGAATACAGTAATGTTTCCTAAATTCATGTGTTCGAATGCTTTCACCTGTTCTCCGGCAATTTCCTTCCATTGATCTACCATCTTATACTGGATAGCGATAGCCGGATTAGATTCTGCTGCACGTACCATAGCCTCGAAACCTTCAGCTTCAGCAAGCAATGATTTCTTCTTACCTTCAGCCTCAGCTTCCAACTTCATCTGGATGGCTCTTGCTTCAGCCTCAGCCTGTGCCAGAGTTGCTTTTGCACGAGCTTCGGCCTCACGGGTAATCTTTTCGGCAACAGCATCAGCCTGAAGAATGGCTTCTTGCTTTGCAACTTCAGCAGGTACAATCTTTTCAGCCTTCAAAGAAGATTCCACTTTACGGGCTTTAGCCTCTTCCACTTCTTTTTGAGCTATTTCGCGGGCAGCCTGTACGGCAGCTTCCGAACGTGCTTCAGCTTCACCGGCCTGTTTGTCGGCATTGGCACGCGTTACAGCCAGTTCGGCATCAGATTGTGCCACGGCTTTCTGAGCCTCATTTCGTCCGATGGCAGCTTTCTTTCCCGCTTCCGCCTGCTTAATCTCCATGTCAGAATTCAGTTCGGCAATACGGCTTTCCTTTTCCGTATTAGCCTGCTCAATCCTGATATTTTTTTCAGCTTCAGCCTTTGCCACCTGCGACTCTTTTTCAGCGTTGGCAATAGCTACCTGCGAGATTCTATCCTTATCAGCATTAGCCACAGAGATTTCCTGCAATTTTTTAGTCTCGGCAATGGCAATATCTTGGTCTTTACGTGTTTCGGCAACTTTCGTCTCACGTTCCTTTATTTGATTGGCAATTTTGATGGCACCCAGTTTCTCCTGTTCCTCAATGTTTGCCTGAGCCTCATTCAGTGCCTTACTTTCAGCTTCCTTACCTAAGTTGACAATATAATTGGCAGCATCACGGATATCGCTGATGTTGATGTTCATCAGATATAAACCGAACTTGCGGAGTTCCGTATCGATGTTATCCTTTACTTTAGAAAGGAATTTATCGCGGTCGGAGTTCAGTTCTTCAATCGTCATATCAGCAATCACCAGACGCATCTGTCCGTACACAACATCCGTTATCAAATTCTGCTTATCATCAATCGTCAGTCCCAGCATACGTTCGGCAGCATTCTGCATAACCTCATGATCGGTACTGATAGCCACCGTAATCGTAGTCGGTACATCCACACGGATATTCTGGGCAGACAGTGCACCTGTCAGCTTACAGTCTATCTGCATCGGTTTCATGGACAGGAATTCATACCCCTGGATTATCGGCCACACAAATGCAGCACCACCATGATACAACTTGGCTGACTTCTTATCACCGCCCGTTTTACCATATACTACCAGTACTTCGTCACTTTTACATTTCCGGTAGCGGGAAAGAATACCAATGAAGGTAAGTAAGATAACCGCCACGAGTATGGCGGCCATAATCATCATTTCTTGTGTCATAAATCTATGTTTTTGAGTTTTGTTTACCGAATATACAATGTTCCGTCCTCGTAGCCCGTAATTATGGTTTTATCACCGGTCTGATACATTATGTCCATTTCAGATACCACATCAACCTCTCGCATGGCTCCGTCGCGACTTACTTGTACGGTAAACCGGCTGCCTCCCTGTTTAAAGTAGATGGTACATTCGCGCCCTACAAGCTGTTCCGTCTTTTCCGTCTTATTCACTTGCTGCAACTGATAGGCTTTCTTATAGAGAAACCATACCGCAAATACGAAAAACAGACCAATCAAAATAGCAATAGAATAACTCTGAATGTCAGTATTTCCAATCAGATACATGTACCATCCAAAACCGATACCGAAATGTGTCAGTCCCTTAAAAGACACCACGCTGCTAATGTCGGCATCCACGTCTGTATCCGCATCAATGTCTCCGAAGAAAATGGAAAGAATGAACTGTATCACAAAAATACCAGTTGTGACCACGGCGATAATCAGAAATATATTACTGCTCATAGGAATTTGAATTATTGTGGTTTACAATATATTTAGATATATTATTTCAAATATACACATTTGCAGAACATGCACAAAGAAACCGTTCTCTATTTAACAAAATTTTCTTGAGGAGGAAAGCAACATTACACAAAGATATTTGTTATGTTTGCGGACGCTATGATGAAACATCTGCACTACATATTTCTGTTTATGTGCCTCTCATTAGGAATGTCTGTCATTCTGCAAGAGGAACAGCCGGCACTTCGGATGATTACCGAAGCCTCGACAGATACTTCCGTCACCCCTACACAAACAGGATGTTTCATTTCAATGTCAGCAGATTGTTACTCAACCATCGTTCACCGTCCGTTCTTTAATGATGAAAACAATGAACGTAAAATCAACGGTATCCTCTTTCAGGAGAACTTTTATAATCAAGCTAATGCTCCATCGAAATTACTGAAACTTAAGATCCATCCGTCTGTAGGACAGATGCAACGTATATTCTCCACCCATTTACCGGTGGAACAAAATGCCAGCCTCTCTTTCACTCCCAGCGCCATCCGTTATTCTTATGGATATTACGTCTACGAGTTGAAGCATATTCTGATTTAAACCACCACTCTACTTGTTACTCCCCCTTTTACCGGAGGTATGCCGTTGGCATGTCTTTGGTCAACCTATTGTTTATTCACATCTAAATTAATGTAATTACTATGCTCGATTTATTAATAGCCACCCTCGAAATGATGGGGCTCACGTTCGTGATCGGCTTCTTCGTGGCTTTCATTATCAAAATGATTGCCGTTGCTGCCGACTCATTCGACTTTTACAGTTCACACCAGAAAGAACTGCTTCGCCTGCGACGCCTGCGCAAGTTGCGCCAGAAGGTGGAACTCATGATACGGGATATCCCTATAGAAGAAAATGAACTCTACAACGATAAACGCGAAGAGTTTAGCCGCGGAGTCAACCGTGAACTTTCCGATTATCGCGGATATTACCATGGAGTAAGCGCCGGAGTTTCCAACGCTAACCTGATGGATTACTACTACCCCGAAGATACGCACATGATGTATCTGAAGCAACAAGAAGAGATGTTATATCATAAGAAACAGTCCGGAAAATCTACCGGTAAGACCAAATAAGAAATAGTATGGAAAATATAGATTTCGCGACCCTATTCCAAGGTTTTGGAACAATGATGGAAAGTGGCTACCTGCTTGCATCAGCCCGTGTATTTTTAATCCTTTTAGGTTTGTTACTCATATATCTGGGCTGGAAAGGAGTACTTGAGCCTATGGTAATGATTCCGATGGGGCTGGGTATGGTTGCCATTAATTGTGGAACACTTTTCATGCCAGACGGCACATTAGGCAACCTCTTTCTCGATCCGATGCTTTCGGATACGGACGACCTGATGAATACGATGCAGATAGACTTTTTGCAACCTGTCTATACACTCACCTTCAGTAACGGATTGATAGCCTGCTTTGTATTTATGGGCATAGGCACTTTGTTGGATGTAGGCTTTCTGCTACAAAAGCCTTTCGTCAGCCTTTTCCTGGCTTTATGTGCCGAATTGGGTACTTTCCTGACTATCCCCGTAGCTTCCGCCCTTGGACTGACATTGCAAGAAAGTGCTTCTGTAGCTATGGTAGGAGGTGCAGATGGTCCTATGGTTCTATTCACATCACTGGCTCTGGCCAAACATTTATTTGTACCTATCACAGTAGTGGCTTATCTGTATCTGGGACTAACGTATGGCGGTTACCCGTATCTGGTGAAGTTACTGGTTCCAAAACGTCTGCGTGCCATCAAGATGACTTCGAAGAAAGCACCCAAAAACTACGATGCCAAGGTGAAACTGGCATTCTCGGCTGTGCTGTGTGCAGTGTTGTGCTTCTTGTTCCCGGTGGCTTCGCCGTTGTTCTTCTCTCTCTTCCTGGGAGTTGCCGTACGTGAATCGGGCATGAAGCATATTTATGATTTCGTTAGCGGCCCGCTGCTTTATGGCTCTACATTTATGTTGGGCGTATTGCTGGGCGTGCTCTGTGATGCACATTTACTGCTCGACCCGAAGATTCTGAAATTGCTGGTATTGGGCATAGTGGCACTGTTGCTTTCAGGTATCGGCGGCATTATGGGAGGATACATCATGTACTTCATTAAGAAAGGAAATTATAATCCGGTAATCGGCATTGCAGCTGTCAGTTGTGTACCGACTACAGCAAAGGTAGCTCAAAAGCTGGTTAGTAAGGATAATCCTGACTCGTTCATTCTGGGGGATGCCTTGGGGGCAAATATCTCCGGGGTCATCACTTCGGCTATTATTACGGGTATTTATATCACGATCATTCCATATCTCTAAGATAATTATAAAGTAAAGGTACATTGATTTAGGCGCGGAATCTGCAGATTTCGCGCCTATTATTATTATCTTTGGGCTGAGAAATATCTTATACATATGAAAAAGCCGAATTTAAACCTGAAGCGAGCGTCTTTGCTGACCTCATCACTCTTGTGTAGTGCCCTCCTCATAGCCGTCCCCCTCCGAAAAGAGCTGAACGAGGATTGGAAGTTTAAACAAGCCAGACTCAACAACTGGTATCCTGCCACCGTGCCCGGTGTAGTACATACCGACCTGATGGACAACAAAATTATCGAAGATCCTTTCTTCCGCCTCAATGAACGCAGCATGCAATGGATTGACAAGGAAGACTGGATTTACCAGACTACTTTCCGGCTCACTCCTGAAATGATGGAAAAACAAAACATCGAACTCGTCTTCAAAGGACTGGATACGTATGCAGACGTATACCTGAACGATAAGAAGATACTGGAAGCCAACAATATGTTTCGCGAATGGAGAACAAACATAAAGCCAAATCTGGAATCTGGCGAAAACATATTGAAAATCTATTTCCATTCTCCCATCAAAGTAGATATTCCCAAATGGGATGCTCTCCCCTACCAATATGAAGCAGGCAACGACCAGTCTGAAAACGGCGGGGTATTCAATAAGAAAGTCGGCGTATTTGCCCGAAAAGCAGGCTATCATTACGGTTGGGACTGGGGGCCGCGCCTGGTTACTTCCGGTATCTGGCGCCCGGTATACGTAGAGGCGTGGGACGATGCGAGGCTCAATGACGTCTTCATCCGGCAGCAGGAAGTGAACAAAAACCGTGCAACCATTCTCGGAGAAATAGAAATCCTTGCGGACAAAGAGATAGACAAAGCCATTATCAGCATTACCGAAGCTTCTTCCGGCAAAGTCCTGGCCGGACAAGTCGTTTCTCTCAAAAAGGGGATGAACAAGGTGTCGTTGCCTCTCTCCATCCGGAACCCAAAATTGTGGTGGAGTAACGGCCTGGGCGAACAATATCTATACGATTTCCGCACAGACCTCACCATCGACAATCGTACAGCTGATACTCAAACTAAGAAAGTCGGCCTGCGCTCGCTTAAGATTATTAACCAACCGGACAAGGATGGAAAGACTTTTTATGTAGAACTGAATGGAGTTCCTATTTTTGCCAAAGGTGCTAATTACATTCCACAGGATAACTTTTTGCCACGTGTCACGCGGGAACAGTATGAAAAGACTATTCTCGATGCAGCTAATGTCCACATGAATATGCTCCGCATCTGGGGAGGCGGTATCTATGAAGAAGATGTATTCTATGAACTTTGCGACCGCTACGGTATCCTTGTCTGGCAAGATTTCATGTTTGCATGCAGCCTTTATCCAGCTGAAGGGGAACTTTTGGAAAATATCCGTCAAGAAGCTATTTACAATGTAAAGCGACTCCGCAACCATGCCTGTGTTGCCCTTTGGTGCGGCAACAACGAATGCAATGATGCCTGGTTCAATTGGGGGTGGCAGAAACGATACAAAAAACAGAATCCTGAATACGAACAGATCATCTGGAAGCAGTTCAACGACCAATACAATGTCACCCTTCCCCAAGTGGTTAAAGAATATGCTCCTGAAAGCTTTTATTGGCCTTCTTCCCCATTTGCCCGCTATGATGGCGGCAGTGACGACCATAATGGTGACCGACATTATTGGGAAGTATGGCACGGCAAGAAGCCGATTGAGATGTACAATAAGGAACGGAGCCGTTTCTTCAGTGAATATGGCTTCCAGTCTTTCCCGGAGTTCGAATCGGTAAAACGCTATGCTCCACGTGAGGAAGATTGGAATATCTACTCGGAAGTTATGATGTCTCATCAGCGCGGCGGAGCCCATGCCAATGAACTGATTGAAACTTATCTGCTGAACGAATACCGCAAGCCCAAAGACTTCGAGGCTTTTCTTTATATGAATCATGTGCTGCAAGGCGATGCGATCAAAACAGCCATCGAAGCGCACCGCCGGGATATGCCTTATTGCATGGGTACGCTCTTCTGGCAGCATAACGATTGTTGGCCGGTAGCCTCCTGGGCAAGCCGCGACTATTATGGGCGCTGGAAAGCACAACATTACTTTACCCGCAAGGCTTACCGGGATATCCTTGTATCTCCCATAGCTGATGAATCAGGGATATTGAAAGTCCAGGTGGTTTCCGATCGTCTCAAATCCTGTAGCGGGAAACTTGAAGTAAATGTTATAAAACTGACAGGTGAAGTTCTGAACCAGTATAGTCGTAATGTGAAAATAGATGCTAACAGTAGCCGGACACTCTTTTCCGTTCCACTGGAAGAAGCACTGAACGGAACACGCAAGGAAGATGTCTTTATTCATGCTGTCTTGTCGACGAATAAAGGGAAGAACGACTATGCCAATAACTACTTCCTGGTAAAACAAAAAGAAGTCAACTATCCGCACGCCATGATTACGAAGAGTATACAGCCAATCGAGGACGGTTTCGAAGTGACACTCAATAGTGATAACTTTGCTCGTGCCGTATTCATCGCTACCGGAGATGTGAACAGTTCATTTAGCGATAACTACTTTGACATACTACCGAGAAGTTCGGTAAAAGTGAAAATCCACACCAGTTTACCGCAGAATGTACTCGAGAAACAATTAAAGATCGTTTCGCTAAGTGATGAGTATTGAGTGTGAAAAACCCCTCCGAAGTAATTGGCTTATTCCGGAGGGGTTCAATATTTTCTATGGTTATCGAGTTTCTTTCAAAGCTGCATCTAAGTCTATACCTAAGGCTTTAGCTACCCCTGTACCGTAAGCCGGATCCGCCTGATAACAATTACGCACGTGGCGTTGCTTAATAAAGAGTTCGGCATCACCCATGGCACGGGCAGTATTTTCGCATGTCAGTTGCTGATCCTCTGCAGACATCAGGCGGAAAAGATCGCCCGGCTGGCTGAAATAATCATCATCATACTCACGTTCGTTGTAGTTATAAACATCTCCATGAACTTTCAAAGGCGGTTCTTTCTTTTCGGGAGAGTCCTGCCATTCGCCGTAGCTGTTGGGCTCGTAACTCTTGGCACTGCCATAGTTACCATCTACACGCATGGCACCGTCACGGTGATAAGCATGGAACGGACAGCGGGGTTTATTCACCGGAATCTGTTCGGCATTCACTCCAAGGCGGTAGCGCTGTGCATCACCGTAGGAAAAAAGTCTTCCCTGCAACATCTTGTCAGGAGAGAAACCGATACCTTCCACAATATTCTGTGGATTGAAAGCAGCCTGTTCCACCTCAGCGAAGTAATTCTCCGGGTTGCGGTTCAGTTCCAGAATACCTACATCCTGCAACGGAAAATCTTTGTGCGGCCATACCTTCGTAAGGTCGAATGGATTGATACGGTATTCGTCTGCCTGTTCTTCCGTCATCAGCTGAATCTGGAATTGCCATTTCGGAAAGTCACCCTTTTCGATGCTCTCATACAAATCACGCTGGTGCGATTCACGATCCTTGGCAACAATAGCTTCGGCTTCCTGGTCACTTAGATTCTTGATACCTTGCAGGGTACGCAGATGGAACTTCACCCAAATGCGTTCGTTGGCAGCATTGTAGAAGCTGTAAGTATGGCTGCCGAAGCCATGCATGTGGCGATAAGAATAAGGAATACCACGGGGGCTCATAGTAATGGTCACCTGATGTAACGCCTCAGGTAGCAAGGTCCAGAAGTCCCAGTTATTGTTCGGACTGCGCAGATTGGTCCGCGGGTCACGCTTCACGGCATGGTTCAGATCGGGGAATTTCAGCGGATCGCGCAGGAAGAATACAGGAGTATTATTTCCCACTAAATCCCAGTTACCTTCTTCCGTATAGAATTTCATGGCAAAACCACGAATATCACGCTCAGCATCCGCCGCTCCCCTCTCACCTGCTACGGTGGAGAAACGTACGAAGCACTCCGTCTTCTTGCCCACTTCACTGAAGATAGCAGCACGGGTGTACTTTGTAATGTCATGTGTCACGGTGAACGTACCATATGCGCCGGAACCTTTGGCATGCATACGTCTTTCAGGGATTACTTCACGGTCGAAGTGTGCAAGCTTTTCCAGAAACCAGGGGTCTTGCATCATTACAGGTCCACGTTGTCCTGCTGTTTGAGTGTTTTGATTGTCGGCGATCGGGCGCCCGTTGGCAGATGTGAGTTTTTTCTTTTCCATGGTATTTTTGTTTAGAGAACTAATATATAGAACAAATGTAAGGATTCTTAAGTTCACGTCAAACAGATAAATTCTATGGACAGATAGACAAAATCTATGTATCCGCACAAAACGACTAATCCAATAGGAATTCGTACCTTTGCAGGCAAAGAAAAAAGGTATGAAGTACATATATTATTTTCTACTTTCCCTCTGGTTCATCTCCGCATCCGCCCAGAAAAGCGAAACTGCAAAATATCTGGAGAGCATCGGACTGGTGAACATAGCCGAAGCAGACAGTAGCATCGCCATAGACCTGATGTACACCCGCGCGGACAATTTCACCGGAAAAGTCCTCTATGAAGATTTGCACGAAGCCTATCTGCATCCCGACGCCATGAAAGGACTGTTGCAAGCACAACAAGAGCTGAAGAAACATCACCCTGCGTATCGCCTCATTGTATATGATGCCGCCCGCCCGATGAGTGTACAGCAGCAAATGTGGAACGTAGTGAAAGGCACCTCCAAGTACATCTACGTCTCCAACCCCGCCCGTGGTGGCGGACTGCATAACTACGGCCTGGCAGTAGATATCAGTATACTGGATAAAGCGGGCCGCCCCCTGCCAATGGGTACAAAAGTAGACCACCTCGGTCCAGAAGCACATATCACCAATGAAGCCGCACTGGTCCAAAGTGGAAAAATCACCAAACAGGAACAGGCCAACCGGTTGCTGTTGCGTAACGTCATGCGCACCGCAGGCTTTCGCGCTTTATCCAGCGAATGGTGGCATTTCAACTGGTGCAGCCGACAGGAAGCCAAACAAAAATACAAGGTTATACCTTAAAGTTCCCCATATTCCTTTATATTTGTGCAGACAAACCGGGTAAGAACTTCATCCATAGAACTATGAAACAAGCTCTCAAACTTATACTTTCCACCCTGTTCGGTGCATGCATCGGCTTCGGTGCAGTGGTGCTTTGCATTACATTCTTTACGGAAACCACGCTCAGTGAATTCTTCGGTAACATGGGGAATGTACAGCTAAGCAGGTTATTGCTCTCTTGTATCCTGTCGTTGGTCTGCCTCATACTTGCTGTCTTCGTACAAATCATCCTGCACGAAGGCGGACATCTGATTTTCGGGCTTGTTACCGGCTATCGGTTCGTCTCTTTCCGTGTGGGTAGCCTCACTCTGATAAAAGAAGGTGGAAAGTTCCGCTTCAAACGCTTCTCCATCTCCGGCACAGGCGGACAATGCCTGCTCTCCCCACCGGATAAGCCTTACGAGCAAATGCCTTACTTCTGGTACAATGCAGGCGGGGTACTGATGAATCTGCTGACGGGAATCATCGCACTTATCCTTTGGATTTCGTACCCTGAACTGCCGTTACCCCTGCATCTATTCCTCCTATTTTCTTTCATCTGCGGTTTCTTCCTGGCGCTGATGAACGGCATCCCATTGAAAATGTCGGGCATCACGAATGATGCCTACAACCTGATATTGATGCACCGCGACCTGAATACCCGGAAGTATCTGGCCCTTCAATTAGCCGTCAACGCTGAAGTTCAGAGAGGCATGAGACTAAAAGATATGCCGGACGAATGGTTCCCGAACGATGAAGTGACAGACTACAAAAATATCATGCAAGTTGCCGTAAAGTTACTCTATATCTCGCGCTATGTCGACCGGAAAGAGTTCAAGACAGCACAGGTCCTTTTCAGCGAGATAGAGCAACACAAAGAAGAAATTGTAGGATTATACGTAAAAGAAATCGAGTGCGAACTCTTGTTCCTCGAACTGATAGGTGAACGAAGACAAGAAGAAGTGGAGCGACTTTATACAGACAGGACAAAGAGATACATCCAGCGATACAAGACCATGATGTCCTCCAAACAACGCCTGCTGTGTGCACTTGCCTTGTATTGGGAGAACCGGCCGGAGCGTGCGAAGGAGATTTATGAAAAGGTAGTCCGTAAGCGGGACAAATATTTGCTGCAAGGTGAAGTTAACTCTGATCTGGACATCATGGAGACGATGCTTCGGGAAGCACAAATACAGCTGTAAGTGAAAAACCTCTAAACGGTAAAGCCTATGGAACTGAATGACGAAACCCTTCGTTTTATACGTGAACACTGTAAGGATGATGTACGTAACCTGGCTCTGCAAGCACCGAAGTATCCCAATGTGGATATGCCTGTCGCACTGACACAGATAGCAGGCAGACAGTCAGCAGCAGAGAAAATACCATCCTGGTATACAGAAGAAGGTATTCTATATCCCCGCCACTTATCCTTAGAACAATGTTCCTCTGAAGCTACGGCACGATATAAAGCCTCCATCATTCCGGGGGCTTCATCCGGTACACTGACTGACTTAACCGGAGGTTTTGGTATAGATTGTGCCTTTCTCTCTCTTAAATTCCATCACGTCACCTATGTGGAGCGACAGGAAGCACTTTGTGAGATTGCTTCGCATAACTTTCCGCTACTGGGTCTGAACCATATCCGGATAGAAAACAAAGACGCCATCCAGCATCTGCAAGAAATGTCTTCCGTTGACTGGATATTCATTGACCCCGCCCGTCGCGACGGACATGGCGGTAAGACTGTTGCAATTGCCGACTGTGAACCGAATGTAGCTGAACTGGAATCGCTACTGCTCGAAAAAGCACAGCATATCATGGTGAAGCTCTCCCCTATGCTCGACTTGTCTTTAGCCATTCAGGATTTAAATCACGTACAGGAAGCGCATATTATTTCTGTAAATAATGAGTGCAAGGAACTCTTACTTATCTTAGCACATAACTCCGTTGCCGCAGAAAATATTCCTATTCATTGCATCAACTTGCAAACGAAAGATAGAAGAAGTACAGAGAAAACCGGGCAATTCTTCACCTTCACCCGCGAACAGGAACTATCAAGTCCAAGTGAATATACCGATACCTTAGATAAATATCTGTATGAACCCAATGCATCTATCCTCAAAGCAGGTGCTTTCCGCAATATAGCTTGTAGATATAAAACAAAGAAGTTGCACCCCAACAGCCACCTCTATACTTCCGATGCACTGATAGAGAACTTTCCCGGAAGAAGTTTCCAGATAACAGATATGTGCACATTAAATAAGAAAGAACTAAAAACCGTATTAGGGGATATAAAGAAAGCCAATATCACAGTTCGGAACTTTCCAAGTTCAGTAGCGGAACTTCGTAAACGGATTAAGTTAGGCGAAGGCGGAGATGTTTATCTATTTGCTACCACCTTGAACAATGAACAGAAAGTCTTGATCCGGTGTGAGAAGATATAAATGCCTGTTACAAGGCATTTTTTCGTTGAATGTAACCTCAGCAAAACAAGATGTAACATCCGAAGGAAATCTGTAACATAGGCTCAACTATCTGAAATACGATTCTTCCCTTGAATCCCCTTTTCTCACTATTTTTGTAATCGTCATCCACAATGACGAAACAGAAGTCTATTAATAACTATAAAAACGCACTACTGTCATGAAAAAGAAACTTCAGTTGCTCACTGGAATCGGATGCCTTTGCTTGTGCTTCCTTTCCTGTTCACAACCTCCCTACAAGAACCCGGCACTGAGCCCGGAAGAGCGTGCCAATGATCTGGTAGGCCGACTCACACTAGAAGAGAAAGCCGCCCTGATGCAAAACACATCTCCCGCCGTTCCCCGACTGGGTATAAAAGCCTATGACTGGTGGAACGAAGCCCTGCACGGTGTAGGACGCGCCGGACTGGCAACCGTATTCCCGCAAGCCATCGGCATGGGAGCTTCTTTCAACAACGAATTACTTTACGACGTATTCACCGCAGTTTCGGACGAAGCACGCGCCAAAACCACCGAGTTCAGCAAAGAAGGAGGATTGAAGCGTTATCAGGGGCTGACCATGTGGACACCCAACATCAACATCTTCCGTGACCCGCGTTGGGGACGGGGGCAAGAAACTTACGGAGAAGACCCCTACCTCACCAGCCAGATGGGAGTAGCAGTCGTATGCGGCCTGCAAGGTCCTGAGGGGGAGAAGTATGACAAGTTGCATGCCTGCGCCAAACACTATGCCGTACACTCCGGTCCGGAATGGAACCGTCACAGTTTCAATGTCGAGAACATCGACCCGCGTGATCTTTGGGAAACCTATCTGCCTGCATTTAAAGACCTCGTTCAAAAAGCCCATGTCAAAGAAGTGATGTGTGCCTACAACCGTTTTGAAGGTGAACCCTGTTGTGGAAGTAACCGCCTGTTAATGCAAATCCTCCGCGATGAATGGGGATACAAAGAAATAGTAGTGTCGGATTGCTGGGCAATCAGCGACTTCTACAATAAGGGTGCCCATGAAACCGATCCCGACAAACAACATGCCTCAGCCAAGGCCGTACTCTCCGGAACAGATATAGAATGCGGAGATAGCTACGGATCACTGCCCGAGGCTGTAAAAGAAGGCCTGATTGACGAAAATCAAATAGATATCTCACTGAAGCGCCTGATGAAAGCCCGCTTTGAGCTGGGCGAAATGGACGAGCCCTCGCAAGTATCCTGGACACAGATTCCTTACAGTGTAGTAGATAGTAAGGAACATCGTGAACTGGCACTCCGCATGGCACGTGAAAGTCTTGTGTTATTGCAAAATAACCAAGATATACTGCCTCTGAACAAAAATATGAAAGTAGCGCTCGTAGGCCCCAACGCCAATGACTCCGTAATGCAATGGGGTAACTATAATGGCTTCCCCGGACATACCGTTACTCTACTGGAAGGTATCCGCAAATACTTGCCCGAATCACAGATCATCTATGAACCCGGATGCGACCTTACCTCCGACGTCACTTTACAAAGCGTATTCCAGCAATGCAGCATGGATGGCAAACAAGGTTTCAGTGCCAAATACTGGAACAATACGAAACAGGAAGGAACACCGGATGTGACAAACTATATCAGCACTCCTTTCCACTTCATCACCACCGGTGCCACTACTTTTGCAGCCGGCATCAACTTGCAAGATTTCTCCGCCAGCTACGAATCAGTATTCCGCCCTGTTAAAAGTGAAGACATCGCCTTCCGCTTCCAGACTCAAGGTATAACGAAACTCTCTATTGACGGTAAGGAAGTGGCTGCAGGCATGAACTTCAAGAATAAAACCAAAGTCTATACCCTCCAGGCAGAAGCCGGAAAAGAATATCATATCAAGATTGATTTTGCTTTCCGCAACCGTGATGCCGCACTCGATTTCGATATGGGACGCGAAGTTCCCGTCGACCTGAAACAGACTGTAAATAAGGTGAAAGAAGCAGATATCATCATTTTTGCCGGAGGTATATCCCCTGCAGTGGAAGGCGAAGAAATGCACGTCAACATCCCCGGTTTTAAAGGAGGTGACCGCGAAACCATCGAACTTCCGTCTATCCAAAGCCGTCTGCTTGCCGAACTAAAGAAAGCTGGGAAGAAGATTGTATTTGTCAACTTCTCCGGTTCTGCCATTGCCCTGACTCCCGAAACAAAAACATGCGATGCCATCTTGCAGGCATGGTATCCCGGTCAGGCAGGTGGTACGGCCATCGCAAACGTTCTATTCGGAGATTATAACCCGGCCGGACGTCTTCCGGTGACTTTCTATAAGAGCACCAACCAATTGCCGGACTTCGAAGATTACTCCATGAAAGGACGCACTTACCGTTACATGACGGAAGCTCCCCTCTTCCCCTTCGGACATGGATTGAGTTATACGACTTTCCAATATGGAAACGCTTTATTGAATACACCGGAAATCAAGGACGGAGAACAAGTCACTCTAACCATCCCTGTTAGCAACACGGGTAAATACGATGGTGAAGAAGTTGTACAGGTATATCTGCGCCGTCCGGGTGATAAGGAAGGACCGTCGCACGCACTCCGTGCCTTCAAACGTGTAGCGATAGCTAAAGGAACAACAAATCAGGTTACCATACCTCTGAGCAAAGAAAACTTTGAATGGTTCGATACGGGTACCAATACAATGCGACCGATAGAAGGTGAGTATGAAATACTATATGGCGGTACATCAGAATTGAAACAGCTGAAATCCATTCCTGTCACTATCAAATAATGATTCTATTAAAGTTACTCCTATGAAGAACTTATTCTACCTTCTCCTATGCCTCATCGCCGGTACATCGTGCAGCCAGGCAGACCCCACAAAGCCTTGGGATAAAGGTGCCTTTGAAACGCAAAAGTACCGGAATCTTTTCGCTGAGATGGGTTACAAACAGGCAGATATCGATGCCAAACTTCAATCCGTCTTCAACGGCGTATTCTACGGTCCGGACAAAGTTTACTTTGAAGTAGGTGATTCCATGGCATACATCAGTGACATCAAGAACCATGATGTCCGTACCGAAGGTATGTCTTACGGATTAATGATTGCTGTCCAGTTCGACCGTAAAGACATCTTCGACCGCCTTTGGCGATGGGGCACAAAGTACATGCAGCACCAAGACGGTCCGTTGAAAGGATACTTCGCCTGGAGCTGCGAGACGGACGGTACCCGTAACTCCCAAGGGCCGGCCTCCGACGGAGAACTTTACTATGTAACCGCCCTCATCTTCGCCTCCAACCGTTGGGGAAATGATACCGGCATCAACTACCTTGCCGAAGCCCGGAATATCCTGAACTGTTCCATGGAGAAAGATGGTACAGACCGCGTAATACCTTTTATCAACGTAGAGCATAAGCTTATCACCTTCGTCCCCGACATACGGGGTGGCCTCTTCACCGATCCATCTTATCACGTACCCGCTTTCTATGAAGTATGGGCACGCTGGGCCGATGATGGCAGAGCCGACTTCTGGCGTGAATGTGCCGAACGTAGTCGTGAATACCTGCACAAAAGCATCCACCCCGTAACCGGTCTGAACCCCGATTACAACAACTATGACGGCAGCCTGCTGGGCAATAACCGCATTATTGGTGATGCTTTCCGCTTCGACTCCTGGCGTGTACCGATGAATATTGCTTTAGATTACTCTTGGGCATGTGCCGACAAAGAGTGGCAACAGGAATACGGCAATAAAATCCAGAACTTTCTCTACAGTCAGGGCATTGATACCTTCGTAGACCAGTACAACATAGACGGTACGCAGGTAAAAGATACCCTCAAAGCCGGAGAACACAAGGCGTTGAGACACTCTTTAGGTTTGGTAGCCACTTCTGCCGCCGCCTCACTGATGTGCACTCACGAGAAAAGCCGTGAGTTCGTAGACAAGTTGTGGAACGCAAAACACGAGCCGTATGAAGACGGATACTTCGATGCTTACTATGACGGACTGCTCCGCCTCTTCGCTTTTATGCACCTGAGCGGAAACTACCACATCATCTTCCCTGAGAAGTAAACTTAGAGCATAACCCTAAAAAAAGAAACAGTAGATTCAGGATTTACATCCTATTCTACTGTTTCTTCACTAATTAACTAATCCTAAAAACATCCTACCATATAATTGCAGAGATTTGGTAAAAAGATAGTTATTTCAGTTGAGGGAAACCATCCCTCCAGATAATCTTTCGTTGTGAAAGGAACCAGGTTCTGCCGAAATCCTCATTGCCCTGATAGAAGAGGTAGGTCTGCCCGTCTTTATCTTTGAAGATATGGGGATGACCCGATTCGCAATAATTCCAGGCTCCCGGATCTCCATTTGTCAGGAAAGGTTTATTCGAAACTTTCCTCCAGTGGATACCATCTGTACTGGTTGCCAGTCCTATCTGCTGCGGACGGTTATTGTAAGCTCCTGCATAGAACATATATAGCGTACCATTCATCTCTACTACCGAAGGAGCCTCTATACAAGTTTCCTCCCACGGCCATTCGGGAATCAGAATGGCACGGTCACAGGCCTCCGTCCATGTTTCCCGATTGAAATTCGTACCTGCAGGAGCAGTAGCCACACCTACAATCTGTTTCACATAGTCGGGTGTACGGGTAGCATAATAAAGGAAATACTTTCCTTTTGCAAATATGACTTCCGCATCAATGGCCCGTCCGCAATTCCAGTCACCCGCTTTAGGGGCAAAAATAGGATTGGTAGCATTACGCGTGAAGTTCACGCCATCCACCGACCATGCATGACAGATCGCATCTTTCTTATCATTACCATACGTTTGATAGAACAGATGGATCGTATCGTTACGCACCAGCGCACCCGGTGCACACAAGCCCTTAGCCTCATAGTCGGCAGCCGGAGACAAGGAACCGATAGGCTTCCATTGCGTCAGGTCCGTACTCTCTGCTATACCTATTCCCCAACCCGAATTTCCCTTAGGAGGTACAGAATAATACATCAGGTACTTCCCGTGGAATGGAATCACATGCGGATCTTTCGAGAAAGGCCAGCCTGTACGGGTAGTATCGGCAAACAACATCGGAGAGTCCTGATGTTTAGGCAGCACATTGTGCTTTATCGCCCAGTATTCCCACTCATTCCGCAACTTCTTCAGTACATCGGGATGCTGGGAAGCAAGATTATGTTTCTCTGTACGGTCTTTCACTATGTCGTAGAGTTCCCATTCCGTGCCTGCTTCATCACGTATTGCTTTCCAGTTACCATAACGGATGGCACGATTACCCTGATGCTCCCAGTACATATATTCGTGCAGGGAAGGCACTTTCTCCGTAATGGCGGGGAACAGACTGGTACCTACCAAAGGATGAATCTTATTTCCACCATGATAGGTTTCAGGATATGCAGCACCTGTTGCTTCCAGAACAGTAGGCATAATATCCGGCAGATATCCCGGAGTAGTACACAAATTGCCATGCCGGTTGCCCAGTTTCTTGTTCCAGGAAAAGATAAGAGGAGTGGATATACCACCTTCGTAAGAACGGCATTTGTATTTCCGGAACGGAGTGTTCGAGGTTTGCGCCCAGGCTCTACCATAGGACGGCATATTATTGCAGGCAGGATTATTAATATCTTCCTGCTTGCCACCTCCCAATTCCAGATAAGGTTCGGCACAAGCACCATTGTCTGCAAGGAACAGGATTAAGGTATTATCCAGTTGTTTGGTTTTCTTCAGGTAGTCGATCACCTTACCTACGTTGTAGTCCACACAGTGTACCTGTGCTGCATACACAGCCATGCGATAGGCGGATTCATCCTTTTCTTTCTCCGTCAGTTCATCCCAGGAACGGTTTTCCCATTCGGCGAAACCAACGTTCTTATCGATAATACCCATCTTCTGCATCCGGTTGTAACGCTCCTGGCGTATCTTATCCCAACCCTTGGAACGGTAAAGTTTGGTAAACTTCTGAATGTCTTCCTCTTTTGCCTGCAAGGGCCAATGCGGAGCATTGAAAGCCAGATACAGGAAGAACGGTTTGTCATCCTTCTGTTCACCAACAAACTGAAGGGCATGATCAGTGAAAGCATCCGTGGTATAGTAAGGGGCTTCAGGTGCAGGCAGATGTTCATTGTCCAGCGTCAGACCACGTCCACCTTCCGGACGTAAGTAACTGGCAGCGCCTGCCAGAATACCGTAGAAGCGTTCGAACCCTCTCTGCAAAGGCCATTTCTCTTGCCCGTGCATACCCAAGTGCCACTTACCTGCCATATAGGTATGATAACCGTTTTCTTTCAGCACTTCGGCAATGGTGACACAATTACGATTCAGATAACCCTGATAACCTTCGGAACCCCAATCATTGATATCCCGTTGCGTCTCTTTCTTAAACGTTCCCGGGTCCTCGGACATCTGCCCGATACCTGCCTGGTGTTGATAAAGTCCGGTCATCAGACTGGCACGCGCCGGACAAGAACGGGATGTATTATAGAACTGGGTAAAGCGAACCCCGGTAGATGCCAACTTATCGAGATTCGGGGTCATAATCTCACCCCCATAACAACCGATGTCGGAATAGCCCATGTCGTCTACCAGAAAGATAACGACATTCGGCTTCTCTTGTGCCCAACAGAGGGGAGCAATCATTAATGGGGTTAAAGCAATAATATTCTTTCTCATAAAGCCTATATTTTGAAATTATTTTATGATAATCTGCAGGGGTTTCCTGTAAATGATAACTCGTAAGCCTGTTATTGTAAGGTGGCTAAAATATAAATTATCACTTGCAATACCAAATATATAATGCCCAAAAGCCTCTACATAACTCCCAAGAACTCTTTCCCTTATTCCTTTCAGCAAGATCTCCTTGAGACTTCATGCAAAAGATGGCATCTTTTGCATCAGCGGAATAAGACATAAGAGCCAAAGGGTTAGGGCTGAAACCTCTGCGCCTCATCCGGTCCGGGCACAGCATATGCAGGGTCGATAGCGCGGATATAAACATCCCCGTCTTTCCCTGTCTTTACTTCCAGAGGAACGATCGTAGTTCCCTGCTCATTGATGGTCTGAGCAGTCTCACTTAAATCGCGATTCTGAATGCCTACTTTGGATACAGGTGCGATATTCCCGTTAAAAAATGCCGTGCACCACCATTGCCCCTTCTTATCCCGGAAGGGAGTTCCATGCCCCAGGAAACGACCGGCAAAACGACGTTCACTGTAAGGACCGGTAATCCGGTCGGCTGTGCAATAATACAGATTATATGATCCCTTACGGGAGTCATCCGTAGACCATGCCGTACCGAAAAGTACATACTTCTTTCCTATCTTCCGTATAGTTGCACCTTCGTGCCCGATGCTGCGGTCGGAAGGATCAATATGTACAGGCTTTGCTGCCAATCCCTGAAAATTCGGTTTCAGAGGGGCAATCTCGGTATTGCTCCACGTCAGATACCAAGTGCCATCGTCATCACGAAAAAGAGAAGGATCGTGCTTATCTCTCATATCATCTCCCATAGGGAAAGCGAAAGAATCATTCTTATCCGCATGATCGGCAATAATAAGATTGGCGCCATTACCTACAGGTTCGGGTGAGGTATGTACAAATACCCATTTGCCATCTACCCGGTACATTTCGGGAGCCCAAAGCAACCAGTTTTTCTTAGATTTATTCTGGAAAGCATCCGGGAATTGCCGGGCCCAGTATCCCTTTTCCAACGAAAAGGGTTCGCCCAGATATTCCCATTCAGCAAGATCCGGGCTACGCCATACGCGAATCTGATAACCGACTATACTCGGTTTCAAACCCATCTTCCGGGAAACATGGTCCAGTCCCAGATTATAGGGATCTCCAGCTTCACGGGTATCTCCATACGTAGGTGTGGTACCAGTCAGATAATAGAAACCATCCTCACATAAGTAGATATATGGATCTCGTATCCACCCGTCTTTCAGATAGACTGCCCGGTTATGCTGCTTCACAGCTTTCCGGATTTCTTTCTTATCCTGGGCTTTCGCAAGAAACGATACGCCTATCAGGAGTATGAAGCAAAAGAATAATCGGTTTCTCATCATCAGGGTTTCTTTTTATCGGATGGACATTACTTTGCAGAAGTTGCTACTGTTCCCGACGGTTTATTCAGACGGGCCGTTGTAGGAAGCGGAGTTCCGAAATCGGGATAGTCGTTCTCGAGCCATACAAACTTCTGGGCACGTGGTGAACGGGTATCTCCAGCACCTTCAGGATCTACCTGTGTATCGCGTGCATGATACAGGATATACCATTCCGTACCATCGGGAGAGGGGAAGAAGCTATTGTGTCCTGTACCGTATACGCCGTTCTCAGGCGACTGTTTGAATACAGGTTGCTGGGATTTAGACCATGACTTCGGGTCCAACATATCACTGTCAGTGCTTGCCGTCAGCATACCCAGAGCATAATACGGAGTCCATACCCCACTGGCGGAATAAGCTATATGAACATACTTACCTTTAGGACTCAACAAGGGTTGAGGACCTTCATTTACAAAAATATCGTAAGAAGGATTCCAGCCGTTCTCGTTCTTATGATGTCTTTCCCACTCCAATTCCGGTTTGGAAATCAGAACTCTCTCGGAGCCCAGTGTCCAGGGGTTCTCCATACGGGCAATATAGATACACTGAGTTTCGGTATCCACACGGCGGGTTTGCCAACCGGACCATACCATATACAATTCACCTTTATTCTGGAACACAGAACCGTCGATAGCCCAGTTGTTATCCTTGTCCGTACTGATACGGCCTTTCATTACAAACTCTCCATCAAAAGGATCTCTGTTTACATTCTCCAATACATACATCTGGTGATTGTCCGTATTACCATCATCAGCGGCATAATAGATATACCATTTGCCATCGATATTATGGATTTCAGGTGCCCAAAGATGGTATTTATTAGAAGGATCGGTAGGAATCCAGACAGTCTTCCGGGGAGCATTCTTCACATCGGTAACGTCAGTAGTCTTCCAGAGTACCAGACTATCTTGCACGGTATGCATATAGTAGTAAGTACCTTCATGGAACAGCGCCCAGGGATCAGGACCTTTCTGGAACAAAGGGTTCACATACGTAGTTGCCAGAGAATCAACCTCTGCCAATCCGTCTTTCTTCACTTTAGTATTTCCACATGAGGTTACAGAAAGTAATGCTGCGACTCCCAGCATCACAACAAAGCAATTCTTAATTTTCATATTTTATCATATTAGAGTTGTTGACTATTAGTTACCAGGCTCTGTATTTAGCCATCGGATTGGTTACATTCCAACGGAAATATTCGTATGCAGTATGAACGGATGCACGCTGAAAAGCAGGCATTTCATAAAGCAACCGTCCACCTTCACCCACCAATTCCACTTTAACCGTCTTCGAACGGTCTATCGCTTTCAATACTTCAGGAAACACGAAGGTGCGCGTATCAAGTTCTTCCACTGCTTTACCACCATCTGTTACGTCGGAATATTCTATCTCCAAAGGAAGTTCATACGTAATGTCGTCCAGAATAAACCGGATAAGATTCATCTTGAAAGACTTTCCGGCAGGATATTTATAGCTGACTTTAAAGGCCGACTGGATATTATTCTCTTTACTTTCCTGATTATAGAAGGCGAGCATCACCGATGCACCGTTCGCCTCATAGTTATAAGGTCCATACCACACTTTGTGTGATACTCCCGGATAGAAAGTTTCAACTACCGGAAAATGGAATAAAGAATAGAACTCCACTTTGCCGGGCAGTAGTCTTACAGCATAATCCGGATCGGAATAAACCACAGCACCTCCCTGTTCATAATCTGCTTTCTTAAAATGTCTGACCAGGTTCTTTTCTATTGCTGCACGCTTAGCATTATCCTGGGTATCATAAAACAGGGTAATGCCATAAATCACGCTGTCGCAGAATTGATAGGAAACTCCTGAAAAGATACTTTTACTATAAAAAGGTCGCACAGTACTTTCTGCCATATTCTCATTTTGACCCGCCAATTCTATCTCCGAAGCAGTATTCAGTCGAAAGCCGAAAGGGATGACCTCACGTGCACCGTAATCTTCCAGATCGGGCAAGTTTAGCATCAAATTCTTCTGGTTATTGTAGAGGGTACTCAATAACCCGTACTGTCTCTCGGGAGCACCCTTCAGTTCAACGGTTTGCCCGGTAGCAGCCAAATATTCATCTACTTGTTTCAGACGGGGTTGTTGTGCAAAAACCTGAATGACACCAACCCACAATAGCATTGTTACGATATAATATTTCATAGCCTGTTCCTTTTTTATTCTTTTTCCAAACCTTGTGTACGCGCATAACGCTCTATCATCTCTTGCCGCTTTTCCATCGGCCACTGTTCTATGACATCGATATCCCACTCGCCAAAAGCATCCATAAAGCGGTGCATAGGTTCGAGGATGGAAGCTTGATTCCACGGAAGCTGTTGACGCACACTATGTCCACGATTGGATTGCGGGTTGAAGCATTCCGTAAGCAAACCTCTGTAACGGTATCGCATATCCCCATCCAGATCCATAATGGAAAGAGTATTGTTTTGAATCAGCTTTGCCATTTCCAGGAAATGCGTATCTCCCGTCATGAGGTATAAGCGATAGTACTGGAAGGAAGAGAAAGCCAGTCCGTTGTCTATTGCAGAGTGTCCGGTAGCAATCAGGGTTTGCCCTACAATACTTACATCTTTTGGAAAATCAGTCAAAGTATCGTTAATAGCCATCGGTACATGATAAGCAAACATAAAGGTTTCCGTATAGCGGGCAGCCTGTATGGCGGCTTCCTTCCACTTGGCATCACCTGTAACGTCATAAAGTGCCAGAAAAGCATAAATAGCCATTTGTCCGGACTCACGGTCTTTTACATTGGGATTGTCAATAACTCCACCTACATAAAGGTAATCATGGTGGATAAAGTCATAACTAAATTCACCTGCTTTCAAGGCTGTATCCAGATAGCGTTTGTCCTGGGTAGCCGAGTAGAGTTCAATCAAGAAGCGGATGATATTAGTAGTTGTATATTTACTGTCATGAGTCGGCTTTCCGGTTCTCCAGTCATAACGGAGATAAAAGCTACCGTCCTTTTCCTGATTCCGTACTAGCCAATCAGCGTACTTTTTGCAATAGGAGAGCCATTCGGGTTTATTAATTCCATGCTTTTTCATGGTATTCCATGCACCCATCATACCTTCCATACCACCGGCAGCAACACGCATATAAGCTTCATAATCACGCCAGGTTGCTTTCCGATCTACATAGGCATCTGCCCAGGAACTTACAAGGCCACTTTCCTGTTGTGAGTTATTCACCCAGAAGTCAACAACTTCCGATGCTTTGCGTACATATTCCTGATTGTCAATTTCCAATCCTTTCCGCAAAAGGAAATAGGCATTTGAAATCTGGAAACCGATAAAGCCCATTTGATAGTTATAAGCACGGGCTATTCCATTAGGCAGATAGATGGAGAAAGGCCAGCCCGGTGCACCATTCAGATTCAGCAGGTAAGCATCAAGCACCTCAATGCTGGCTTCATAAGCATCTTTCACATCTACTTTATGTACGACAGGGGTATATTTATTCCACGCCTGTTTCCATACTGTTTCCACCAGTTCGGGGAAGTCTTTCGTCTGGTTGAAACCGAAAGCCAGGCTATATGTATGTTTCACTCCGGCCTTCACAGGATGACTGCGATAGGCAAAGCCTTTTCTTTTCTGTTCGGGAAGGCGGCCTACATAGGTGGTTTCGCCCTCAATTCCCGGGAAGACAAAAAGAATAGAGTGTGAATCGGTTTCTGTGAAACCCAAGCTACCAAATTGCATACGTTCATCCACAATACGGTTTACTCCATTTTCACCATAGAAAGTTTCTGGATCAGCATTCAGGTGTACCATGTCAATAGCTAATCCGGAAGCCTTCTCACGGGCAGATACCAATGGTAAGGGTAAACGGTCTTCGCGGAAATAAAAGTAATTATCGGTGTAGTCACTGGCAAGAGAACCACGTCTAAGGCTCAAGTTGTTCCTGTACCAGATACCCGGAACAAAGAATTCAAAATCTTCAATCTGCGTTTTACGTTGCAGAGTCAATCCGAAATAAGAGTTGAAGTAGTCGTCTCCTTTTCCAATCTTTTCAATCGTTACCTCCCTATCCATGCGGAAATGATTCTCTGTATCGGGGGTAAACACATCTTTTACATGAAATAAGGTTCCATGAGATGACTTTAACTTTGCGATGCAAACCAACGACTCTTTTTCTTCCTTTACAGAAGAATAATAACCGTTCAGCGTTTCCGCATTCACTTCCAATGTAACTACATAAGGAGCATTTAAACTCAAATAATGGGCGTTACCAGTTTGCAGGCTCAGGCGTTTTCCATCTTTGGCTACAGACAGGCTGGCATCACCACTTTGCAATGCATATGCTTTTTCTGCTGCCAGAGAAAACTGGATGGACGAGAGGAAACTGACGAGTATAAATAGATATTTCATGTTTCAGACATTATCAGGGATACAATAAATTTAAGTTGAAAAGACTCTGCCGGTTTATGCCGACAGAGTCTTTATATCAAAACATAGTGTTTACTCTACCGGCAAGTTTTCTATCTTCTGTATTGTTGAGAAGAGAAAATACTGATTCATTCCCTCCAACTCAATAGCTACACGATAGAAAGCATAAGTACGATAGTTATCTACGAAGTTTTCCTTCTTGCGATACTCGGACAATGGGATATATACCTGCAACGTAGTATCATCGATGTATTCCACATCACTGCTACGTGTACACTTAATACCACTGTTAACCAAAGAACTTGTGCTCAGCCAAATACGAGTCTTTACAATCTTCGGAGCTGCTTTCACCGTATTAGTCATCTTCTCAATATTGAAAGTAGCAACGATATTGCCATTCTTCAATTCAGCTTTCAAATTCTTCAATTTGTAGTACGGACGCACTTCAAAGTCTCTTGTAACATTCGAGTTAAAATGATAGGCAATAGAATCATAACCTTTACCTGCACCCCGTGATTCAAAATCAGGAAGTTCGAAAGGCAATGTTTCATTCACTAATGTCATTTTATAGTCCGCATCGAAGAAGAGCTGTTGGTAGTGTCCCTGATCGTCGACACGTATACCCGTACCGCCGCCATCTACTTTACCATAACCGCTCTGGAAGACTCTTAATAACCCTTTATTTGAGTCGAAAGGAAAGTTCTCACCGTCACACTTCAACTGGCCGCTGAAAACATAAGACGGAGCATCGTAATTATCATATTCGCAGGATGTCATAGTAAATCCTAATATGACAAATGCTGCTGCAATTATAGATTTTAATTTCATTGTTTTTAAGCTTTAGTTGGTAAATTAATGATTAGGATTCTTCTCAATATTCGGGTTACCTTCATTCATCGGATACGCATTATAATACATCTTGTTGTCGAAGTACAAAATAGCATTATTTGCTCTGTTCTGAGCTTTCATTTTCCGATAAATCCACTTACCATCTTCGGGCGTGCCCGGAGCATAAATCTTATACGGCCACAATACGTAGATAGTAGCAGTTTTATTCGCCTGGTCGTTGTACCACACCTCATCGGCAACTCTCCAACGCTTCAAGTCTTCATAACGATGATCTTCGAATGCCAACTCTACACGTCTTTCGTTTACAATACGATTGAATGTCAGTTCGTTCTCAGCCAACTTGAATCCCTCACCACCTGCACGCTGACGTACGCGGTTGATGTAATCCAATGCTATAGTCTTAGTAGAACGGCCATTGTAGCTGGCTACTCCCAGTTCATTCAAGTAGAAAGCAGCCTCAGCAGCATTCAACAAAGCTTCGCCGAAACGGAACACTACATAAGGAACAGAGCTAACACCTTCTATCTCACTTCCAGCGGCAGTATCGACAAACTTTCTCAATAAGAAACCGGAATGAGAAATATACCAGTTACTGCTACCATCATCGCCACGAAGAGGTCCGTCTTCTCCGGTCACTTTCTGACCCATATAATGAAGGGTATCAACTTGTCCAATAGAACGCGCAGTTTCAAACCGATAGCCATCGGCAGTAGGAATAGCCAGACCAGCTTGAAGATCAACAGAAGCACCTCTGAATGAGCTTCCCGGATACAAAACTGTACCAGCCAGACGAGGATCACGTCCTGCAAAGATATCTTCCGGCTTATTGTACAAATTGTATTTGTAAGTAGATGTATACACATTCATGTCCTCGATTACTTCATCACCTACATAGGCATCCATTTCTTTCGCTTCGTGAGTATTGAGCATCTCATAATCATTTACCAGATTCAAGACAGGATTAACCTGGCAACCAGCTTTATTATTCGAAGTACGCACCAATTTGCGTGTGAGGGCACGGGTAGTAAAGTTATTCCTCACATTTACTCCATCATAGGCCTTACAGAAAATCAGTTCTGGATTATTTTCCGGTTTAGCAATAAATGCTTCTGCATAGTTGGTTGCTAAATCAGCTTGTTTCTGATAGAGTTGATAGCCCATAGTTTCCAGTTCAGCACAAGCATCGATACAAGCCTTCAGATAACCTTCCGCCTTACTTCTTTCAATACCTGTAGCACCACTTGACAAGTTTAGAGTCTTGGTAGCACTTTTATCATAGTTGTATGCCAAAGTTCCGGCGTACAGAGCTGCACGGCACTTCAGGGCCATAGCTGCACCTTTGGTGGCACGAGTTTTAACACGGGAAGTCCCGAAATCGTCTTTTACTGCATCCATTTCACTAATGATAAAGTCGTAAATTTCAGATTCCTTATTTCTGGGCACAGCCAATGGCGTGGGATCTTCCATATATTCCGTTACCTCAGTAACCAAAGGAACACCGCCATACTGAACCACCATTTTGAAATAATTATAAGCTCTAAAATAACGGGCTTCTGCTTGGAAATACTTCAACTTATCAGCGGGAATCGAACCGGCAGATACCGTATTCAAATTCCGGATATGAAGATTTAATTCACGGATGAAACCATAATCATAAAAGTTTCTGTAATCGGTTCCTACATTTCCTGCAAAACCCCAATACTGACTGTTATTGGATGCTTCATCCCAGCGGGTAAGATCATAAGATTCTCCATCGGCACCGAAATCTTGCCAGTACTTCATGCGACCGTATAAATTGGCGGCAATACTGTTAATACCAACCTCTGATGTATAGGCCTGATTTTCGGTAAAAGACATCTTGTCCTCTTGTTCCAACCAACTGTCGCAAGAAGAGAAAAGCAATAAGCCTGATAATAATGCTATTGATAATCTATTTTTTTTCATGTTACATTCAATTAAAAGGTTACGTTTACTCCAACTGTGTACACTTTGTGTTGCGGATAGTCGAATCCGGTAACAGAAGAGATTTCAGGGTCGAAACCAAAGTCATTCAAGCTATCCCAGCAAAGCAGGTTAGAACCTTCAAAGTAAACTCTGAGCTTCTGTATCAAAGCTTTCTTTGTCCACTTAACCGGCAATGTATAACCTACCACTAAGTTACGCAGACGTAAATAGTTGATTTCCTTTGCATAAAAGTCATTCCAGTCTCTGATAGAAGGATTGTTGCTGCGAACAGCGGGGAACTTACCACGTTTCCAAGGAGATTTCGTATCAAAGATATCTTCGTGCTGCCAAGAATCTACTACATTGTATACATATCCCATCTGGTCAGTACCAATACCATATTTCACATGCCAGTCACCGATAAATGTATTCATGAAACCACCCGCAAAATCGGCTGCAAAGTCAATTCCTTTATATTCGAAGCCCAAGTTGATACCCATTGAAAGCAAAGGGTTCTTGTTGGCATTACCACTATCCCAATCATAGTCAGTAGCTGCATAACCTAAAGGACGCTTGTCGTAGTCGTCAATCACACCGTCACCATTAACATCCCTGAAAATCAAGTCACCCGGACGCAGATTCACGTTGTTAGCACCATCAATATTCACCGGATAGTTATCAATTTCTTCTTGAGTCTGGAACACACCGATCGTTTCCCACATCCATACAGCACCATTCTTCACATTAGACCAACGGTTAGCCTGTCCCCAACGGTATTGATCCCATCCGTTCAAGAAGACTTCACCATAGTTGTTAATTGTCTTCTGGCGAGCCAAAGTCAGGTTAACACCTACAAAATAATTGAAGTCATTAACGCGATCATTCCATTTCACCATGCCATCAATACCACTAACCTGGTCAGAGTTCAGATTCTGTTTCTGTACACTATAACCTGCCTCATAAGGATAGATAATGTCAGTCGGGGTGGCAGGAATACCACTTCTTTTTCTCTTAAAGAAATCCACTTCCAGTTTTAAGCGGTCGTTCAGGAAGCCCATATCGAAACCGACATTCATCATGGAAATCTTCATCCAAGAAAGTCCGGTTTGAGGAATTCCTTTGTAAGCAGTGCCTGTAGTATAAGCATCTGGGCCATTACCCAAAGGATTATTACTTATAATAGCTCCTCCATTGTTAAATGCATAGCCAGGCAGATAAGCAAAGTCTGTATAACTACTATTAAAGTTTCTAGCCATGTCATCGCCCATTTCACCATAAGAAGCTCTCAATTTAATACTGGAAATCCAATCAGCCACCTTAGAATCTTTGTAGAATTCTTCTTCAGACAGACGCCATGCACCTGAAACTGACGGGAAGAAACCCCATTGATTGCCCGGCAAGAAACGCCAGGAAGCATCATAACGACCGGCAAAGTCAATGATATATTTTTCTTTATAAGAATAGCCTGCACGGAAAATGAAACTGGCCGTAGTAACGGTACGCAGATATTCTTTCACATCATTATTGGCATTCTTCGTAATTACGTCCACGAATGGATTCTCTACCGGACTCTGATATACATTTAAATTTTTGATATCTTCTTTGAAGAACTCGAAGCCGGCAACAGCCGTCACATGATGATCCTTAGCAAATATGTGGTCGTAGTTCAAAGTGAATTGTCCCATCATTTCAACTTTTGAGTTCGTCTCCTTTCCACGATAAGTATTTGTCTTGGTAGAAGCTACTTTGTACTCCTGCGTTGAAGCATTATATCTATATTCATTCCAGCTTTTCTCATTATCTTCCTGACGCATATTCTCATAATAGTAAGACAGCAAACCTTTAGCAGTCAGTCCTGGAAGCGGTGTCTTATATTCCAAATTTGCACTAAGCTGAATAGTACGGAAATCTTTCTGATGCTTACCTGCATTGTCAATTGTATAAGCAGCCATATTACGGGCACCATCATGGGTCGGACTGATGTAATTCAGATAATCAGGATTATCATTAGCATAAGGACGCATAGTCGGAATCAAGTTGAAAATAGAGTTACGCATCTGGAAGTAATCGTCACCGCCCGGAAGTGCCGGATTGACATTCTGCTCTATCTTACCCAATGTCTGAAAACCTACCTTGAAATTATCAGTCAACTGCATATTAAAGTTGGCCTGCAAGTTCGTACGGTTATAGTTATATTCCTTGAATACGGCATCCTGATCAATATGTCCTACAGAAATGTAGTAGTCGGTCTTCTCTGTACCACCGCTGATATTAGCATTTACATAATACTGAGGAGCAGCATTGCTTACAAAATTATCTTTCCAATCATATCCACGATAATCTTCACCTGTAGCCGGATTATAATATCCAGTTCTCCATTTCTCCAAATCAGCTTTGGCATTGGCAATGTTATCAGCTCCAGTCAGGTTGCCATCATTGGCCTGCTTCATGTAGTTACCCCATTTCCACTGGTAAGCATTCAACAATTCAGGATACTTTGTCCATCCTTGCCAGCCCATGTGAGCATTCAAGTTTATCTGAGGCTTCTGTCCTTTTTTACCGGTTTTTGTAGTAATCAAAACCACACCGTTGGCAGCCTTCACACCATAAATAGCAGCAGCACCATCCTTCAGAATAGATACATTCTCAATATCGTGAATATCCAGGGCATTGAATGCTGTCTCATCTTTCATAATACCGTCGATAACATAGAGAGGAGTACCCATGTTACGAATCTCAAGGTTAGTCGAAGTTCCCGGTTGACCTGACTTCTGACGTGCCGTAATACCTGATACTTTACCTACCAAAGCATTGGCAGCCGACGTTGATGTAGAACGGGCCAAATCTTTATTGTTCACCGAACTTACTGCAGCAGCCACTGTAGCTTTCTTCTGAGTGGCATATCCCACTACCACAACTTCGTCAAGCAATTCTGTATCTTCCTTCAGTGTAACGTCCAGGTTTCGTTTTCCCTTTACGCTGATCTCCTGTGGTGCATAGCCCACAAATGAAACTGTCAGAACTGCATTAGTTCCCTTAACAGAAAGTGTAAACTTACCATCGACATCAGTAATCGTTCCGTTGGTAGTTCCTTTCTCCATAATGTTTACTCCAGGCAAAGGTTCACCTGTAACATCTTTCACTATACCTGACACAGCTACATTTTGTGCCTGAAGCATTGCGGAAGACACTAGAACAACTAATAATAAGAAGAAATTCTTCCTTCTATTACCAGCCGAGATTAACTCATTTAAAAAGTGCTTCATAAGTTATTATTTAAAATTAAACATAAATTAGTTTATCTGTATATTATTGAAAACTGAAAAATGAGAACTTATCTGAAAACTTATTATTTTACCTTAACTATGAATATCTTATATCATGCTTGTTTCAATGTCTTTTTAACGCCCTCCTTTCTTGATCCTAAAAAGTGAACACTCATTTATTTTTATAAACTTTAAATGCTTTTTGTTCTCCTGAAACCAAACACACATTCAAAATATAAAACCCTGAAAATGCTCCATGCAGCGGGAATGTGTATTCCTCATCTGTTACCTTCATATCTTCGGTCCATAACCGTCTTCCTGCCAAATCTGTAAGCTCTACCTTTGAAATATCTTCTTTACCTTTATTTACTAGAAAAAGCTGATCCCCTGAAATATATGCCGAAAGTGAATTGCCATCAATCGTTTCGATTCCGGTCTCCGGGTCCTGTCCATAATCGGAAGACTGATATTTAGAATATCTATTATTCAATTCCTCTACCTTGGATTTCGGCATAGCTTCTACTTCCTCCAGATCATAAGTACCAAAAGCATCCTTAAAACGAATCATCGGATCCAAGTGAGCAGCAAAGTTCCACGTCAATGCTTCCATTATAGAATTCATTCTTCGACCCGCACCATTGCTTACCCTTACTTGAAAAGCTTCTTGCTGCAAACCTTCTGGTTGTCCGGGATAAAGTTCCTGTCCCAGATTCATAGATTGTTTCGTATTGTGAGCACTGATACGTGCAACGTGTAAATAGTGCTCTTTACCTGTCAACAGATACAGGCGATAGTACACAAATGAGGACCATGCAAAACCTAAATCCGTAGCTGAATGACCGATAGCTATAATATGTTGTCCGACAATACTTCTGTCTTTAGGCCAATCTGTTTTAGCAGTCTGATCCTTTTCTACCGGTACTTCAAACATATAGCTCCAGCTTTCGGTGTATGTAGCAGCTTGCTCTGCAGCAGCCAACCACTTCGGATCTTTTGTAAGATCATAGATAGCAAGAAAACCATTGATGGCTTGCTGACCAGATTCACTGTCAATAGTCTGCGGATTATCTACCACACAAGCCACATAAAGATATCTTTCATGAATATTGGCGTAAGAAAACTCTGCAGCTTTCAAAGCAGCCGTCTTATAACGTTCGTCATTAGTAGCAATGTAAAGCTCCACCAGATAACGGACAGCACAAACTGTCAAAAACTTATTCTGGTTACCTGCCGGATGTTTACCACCCACAACACTGAAAGGATCATATTCCAGATAGTAACTACCATCCGAATTCTGATTAGCCACCAGAAATTCACCAAACTTCTTACAAGCATCCAGCCATGAGGGGATATCTATTCCATTACGTTTAGCATAACACCATGCATTCAGCAATCCGGCCATTCCGTTACAAGCTTGGCGCATAGAAGTCTTTGCCCAATTATCCCACGTACCCCACAATGCAGCATAACGTGTCTTGGGAAGTCCTAAATCTGTCAATCCTTGAGAAGCCCATAAATTCAGTACATTGCTTCCTCTTACCTTATATTCCTCATTACCAGTTTCCACACCTGCACGAAACAATGCATAACCAGCTGTCGGTTGCGAACCAACAAAACCAATCTCATATGTATTTTTATTTAAAGAGAAATCTGTCAGTTTCACACTCCATGGAAATCCAGGACCTTTTATATCCTTATCAACCGAACTGTCCAGATAGTAATGATTAACAGTTTCAATCAATCCCCGATAAGCAGAATTCAAATTAACATCATAAATCTTTGGATTATACAGATTGAAAGCCAGTTCCCAAGCTTCATTTACAGCAATAGCATAGTCCGAAGTCTTATCTATTTTGAAATAAACATTATAAGTATGTTTATCAAATCCTTTTGTTATGGGATGCATACGTCTGCCCATTCCTCCGGTACGCAAGTCAGAACCCGGATAAGTAACCACAGCAGCAAAAGAATCAGATTTTTTCCAGTTAACAACACCCACGCCACCAAACTGATAATTTTCGTCGACTACTACACCACGTGAATCATTCAGTACAGTTTCACATTTTGAATCTTTATGTACTAAAGTGAAAGTCAATCCACTTTCTTTTTGACGCATCATCACCACCGGAAGAGGAATGCGGTCTTCTCTATAAAGAAAACTCAAATCAGTAGCGACCGGAATGCCTGCAGGAATATTCCCATCTTTCTCAAAGTTACCTTTATACCAAACAGCGGGAATAAAGTATTCGCTATTCGCCAATACATCTTCCGGTGCAAACTGTAAGCCGAAGGAAGAAGAGAAACCTTCATCATAAGGATTATCTCCCAACTCAGCAACCTTCACGTTGCGTTTCAGTTCAAACTCACCATTTCCCTTCGCAATATATACGTCATTTATTTCAAAAACAGTAGTCCGGGGGGTAGTAGTCAGGCGTGCTGTCAACTCTACTTTATCTCCATCCTTTGTATAAGATGTATAAGTCGGATAGAAAGTATTCATCTTGACGTCAATCAGTAAAGCAGGATTCTGCTCAGTACCCGCATTAAATTCTTTGCCATAAGCAGAGAATGTAACACCATACGTGTTATCTTTCTGACGGGTAATATTCAGTGTTACTTCACCGGACGACAAAGTTGCTTCCTGTGAAAAAGCAAAAGAGCTATAGAGTAAGCAACTTAACAGGAAAAGAAGTTTTAGCGTTTTCATAATAGTACTTCGATTACAATGTAACATTCGTTTTGATGATGCAAATCTAACGGGAAATAAAATAAGAGAATATCCCATGCGTACCAAAAAATTGCTCTAATTTGTCTATTTGCAAAATCACCTCAAACAGCCTCCAGAAAGGGGAAAAGAGCAAAAACGCTCTATTCTTCCAAAAAAATGCTGTTTCTGTTCAAAGAGGGGAAATTAGAGGTCATATCCGCATATTGTAGTATAGAAATAAATCAAAGATTACTAATGGACTTTTGTTAATTTACTGATAATCAACCAATAGTATTTACCAATGGCTTACTACAAAATGTAAACGTATTTACTGCCGTATGTAACGACCTTTACCCCTTATTGTAACACCATTTACCCCGGCATGTAACGAGCTTTACCTCGGTATGTAAATGAAGTTACCGTGTGGGGTTAACAAAGTTACCATTTGGGAACAACGGTATACTTATCGTTCACCCCACATGAGCAAAAATCGGCTTGCTCTTACAGATTGGTCGAATGCTGTTGTTTTCTGAAAAATTAGCATCATTCCAAAAGGAAAGTTTCGCCTACATTTGCATCGAACTTAAATATATAATATCATGAATATGCGACGATTATTAATCTGCATCTGTGTGGCACTGACTACCGCCATCTCCGCTACTGCTCAAAGCAAAGTATGGAGTACAGAACAAGCCCAGAAATGGGGTAAAGAGAATCCTTGGTATTGTGGAGTTAATTACATTCCTGCCAATGCCATCAACTACACTGCCATGTGGGATAAAACTTCCTTCTCACCCGAAGTGATAGAAAAAGAAATGAAGTTAATGAAGAGTTTAGGTATGAACTGCGCGCGCGTAGTGATGCAATATGCGGTATATGAAGAAGATCCCGCATACTTCATGCGTACACTCGACCGCTTTCTAAGTATCTGTGACAAGTATGGTGTAAAAGTAATGCCTATTTTCTTTGATGATTGCGCCTTCGGTGTCAATACAGACCCGACAGTAGGAAAACAACCCGAACCGCTGGAAGGCTGGTACGCTTGGGCTTGGTCTCCATCTCCCGGTTATTCAATGGTGGTAGATGAACGGACTCACGGTAAACTGGAAAAGTATGTAAAAGAAGTAATGAACCACTTCAAAAATGACCCGCGCATCTTTGTATGGGACTTATACAACGAGCCTACCAACACCACCATGCCGGAAAGAAGCTGGCCACTCCTCCGTAAAGTCTTCACATGGGCGCGTGAAGTAAATCCGAAGCAACCCATCACATCAGGACTCTGGAACGGAAACAAAGAGCTAAATGACTTCCTGGCATCAAACTCAGACATCATCACTTTCCACTGCTATGCTTCGAAAGAAGAAACTGAGAAAGTGATGAAAGAACATCTTAAATTAGGCCGACCTACCATCTGTACCGAGTGGATGAACCGTGTAGCCCACTCCACCATTCCAGAGATTCTTCCAATGTTGAAAGAAGCACATGTAGGCAGTATGATGTGGGGACTGGTAAATGGAAAGACACAGACCCATCTATGCTGGGGACACCGTCCTGAACAATTGCCTTACACTGGTGTATGGCAACATGACATTTACAAAGGAGATTATACCCCATATTCAGCCAAAGAAATTGAAGTAATCAAGAAAACAACCAAGTAATCACATGAAAACATTTCTATTGACCCTTGCGTTAACAGCCTCCACCTCTTTGTGGGCGCAAAGTGAACAGGCTATCATAACCATTCAGGCAAACCAGCCCCGACAGACCATCAGTAAACACATTTACGGGCATTTTGCCGAACATCTGGGACGTTGTATCTATGATGGCTTCTGGGTAGATCCCAACATGAATGTACCCAAAGACGGACGTATCCGCATGGATATTGTCAACGCTTTGCGCGACATCAGTGTACCTAATCTCCGTTGGCCCGGTGGCTGTTACGCTGATGAATACCAATGGCGTGACGGCATTGGAGACCCTACCAAACGCCCCGTAACGCTCAACAGTCACTGGGGAGGTGTAACCGAGGATAACAGTTTCGGTACAGATGAATTCATGAAACTCTGTAAGTTACTTGACTGCGAACCTTATCTTTCAGCCAATATGGGTACTTCAACCCCTAAAGACCTGCGCGACTGGATTGAATACCTCAACTTCAGTGGAAAAACCCACCTGACACAACTCCGTGAACAAAATGGCCATAAAGAGCCCTATGGAGTAAGTTTCTTCGGCATTGGAAATGAAAGCTGGGGATGTGGTGGTAATATGACTCCTGAATATTACGCTGAGCAATATCGTGTCTTCCAGGAATATGCACGTAATTACTCCAACCACCCCATTAAGAAAATAGCCTCCGGTCCCAACAGTGCCGATTATAACTGGATGGAAGTATGTCTGAAGAAAATACCGTCCTATGCATTATGGGGCATTTCATTGCATTACTACACCATTGCTACGGGAAATTGGGGACAGAAAGGCTCTTCTACCCAGTTTGACGAGAAAGAATACTTTGGCGGAGTAAAAAATGCATTATACATGGAAACCTTAGTGAAGAACTACTCTGCCATGATGAATAAATATGATCCGGAAGAAAAAATAGCATTAGTCGTAGACGAATGGGGTATCTGGACAGATGTAGAGCCAGGCACCAATCCGGGCTTCCTGTATCAGCAGAACACCCTACGCGATGCCCTTATTGCCGCCTCTACCCTGAATATTTTCAATAATCATTCCAACCGGGTACGCATGGCCAATCTGGCGCAAGCTATCAATGTACTACAAGCCTTGATCCTGACAGATAAGGAAAAGATGTTGCTGACTCCTACCTATCATATATTCAAGATGTATAAAGTACATCAGGAAGCCAACCTGTTGGAATCCAGTGTCAGCGTCAACGATTATCAATATGGTAATGAAAGTATTCCGGGAGTCAATGTCTCGGCATCCAAGGATGAAAACGGAAAGATACATGTTTCTGTAGTAAACCTGAATCCTAAGAAAGCAGTACCCGCCAATGTCATTCTGAACGGCTACAATGCTAAACAAATAAAAGGAGAGGTTTTGACATCCGCTTCATACACAGATTATAACTCTTTCGATAAGCCCGACAAGATTGCAATGAAAGAATATAAAGACTTCAAAAAGGAAAGTAACGGCAATATCAGTATAAAACTGCCTCCATTAAGCATCGTAACATTAGAAATACAATAAGTTTTCAAATAAATAAGGATAGAAAGATTGTTTTTAAACTACGCAGGTCATTGAAAAGTTCTCTTTTTCAATGACCTGCGTTTCTTTATCACTGCTTCACATGACTCTTAGCAAAGTCTTTCGGCAGCACCCCAAACTGTTTTTGGAAGCTCTTTGAGAAGTACGACAACGAGCGTATTCCCACAATCATACAGATTTCATTAATCCTGTACTCCCCTTCCAGCAACAACTCAGCAGCTTTTTTCAAGCGGATGATACGAATAAAGTCACCGGGAGTCAATTCCGTAATCCCCTTTAGTTTCCGGTGCAGACTGGTACGGCTCATATTCACTTCCCGTGCCAAATCATCAATATTAAACGTATCATCATCCAGGTTCTGCCTGATAATTTCCGTCAGTTTATTCAGGAAGTCCTCATCCGCTTTATTCTGTGCCATACTATTGGTAGCAATATACGGACTATTGGCAAAGTTCTGCCGGAGTTTACTTCTGTTTTCCAACAAATTTTTAATCTGAACCAATAGATGAGGCATTGCAAAAGGCTTCTCCATATACGCATCCGCCCCACTATTCAATCCTTCAATCTTATTGTTCAACGTGGTCTTAGCCGTCAGCAGAATAATAGGAATATGGCAGGTTTCGAGATTCGATTTAATCTCATTACACAGTTCCAGTCCATCCTTCAATGGCATCATGATATCCGAAACAATGAGATTTACAATCTCTCCCTTGAGTACCTCCATTGCTTCCTCTCCATTATTGGCAGTGAGCACCTTGTAATACCTGCTCAACTGGACAGACAGGAAAGATTGGAGTTCTTCATTATCCTCAACCACCAGTATGGTTTCCTTAGCAGAGAAAGAATCTTCAAGCACCACAGTCGAAACTTGTTCTCCGTCAGCGATTGCATCTTCAATCAAAACATCTTCCTCGGCCTGTTGAGCATCAGCTGATGCATTGGTAGGTATTTCCACTACAAAGGAAGTATCTTCCGCCCCTTCATCCAGATATAACTGTCCATTATGTAACTGCACCAACGAAGATGCCAATGTAAGTCCAATACCCGAACCCGGTTGCGTAGGATGAGCCCCTTTTATCTGGAAGAAAGCTTCGAAAATACGTTCCCGCATATCCGGTGGAATGGGCGTACCGTCATTCTTCACAGTAATCCGGAAAATGCGACCATCCTCACTCACCGACAGTATGGCTTTAATGTATGTAGACGAGTATTTAATAGCATTATTAAAGAGATTACTACATACCTTCGTTACCGCTTCTTCGTCCACCAGTGCCATGACCGCATGATCGGGACATTCCAGTATCATCTCCAGCTTCTTCCGCTTACCTGTCGGGACGAAGCGATTGAATGTATTAGCCACCAATACATTGATATTCCGTATCTTCAAAGACAACGTAAATGCTTTAGACTCTATCTTACGGAAATCCAGCAACTGATTCACCAACACCAGCAACCGGTCCGTGTTCCGTTCCATTGTTATCAGGTTTTCTTTCGTTTCATGCTCATCCGGATGAGATGTCAGAATATAATCGAGTGGTGCCTTGATCAACGTAATCGGAGTTCGTATCTCATGTGCAACATTCGTAAAGAAGTCTATTTTAGCTTTATAGATTTCTTCTTTCTTCTGCTGTTCCTGATGGGCTAGTTTCTCATCTACCTGCCTCTTCTTTTTCAGCACATACAATCGGATGACAACGAAAAATATACCTAAAATAAGTAAGGTATATAGCGCATAAGCCCAAGAGGTCCGCCACAGCGGAGGAATAATATTGATATTCACTACAGTATTCGTATCACTCCAATCATGCCCGTCCCGCGAATATTTGATATGAAGTATATAATCACCTGGAGGAATGCTGTTATACGATATTCTGAAGACATTGTCCACGTAATTCCATTTCTTATCAATCCCCTCCAGCATATAAGCATACTTCCCGTTTCCTTCGGTTGAGTAGTTCAACGCGGAGAAGGTAAAGCTGAAAGTAGCCTGGTCATAATTCAGGTTTATCGTATTTGCATACGGTATAGCCTTGTCCAATACATGATCGGAAGTTCCTACCTGAACCTCCTGATTAAATATATAGAATCCCGTCAGGACAACGGAATACTTGTTTTCATTCGGATGGAAGTTCTTAGGATTGAAAGCTACAAAACCATCTATACTGCCAAAATACAGTGTACCATCTTCAGTCTTGATGCCGGAATTGTAATTGAACTGCTTACTCCGCAATCCATTAGGAAGATTATACAGTGCCTCCACACTCATCGTTTCAGGATTGAAGTTCACCAACCCGTTACTGGTACTCAACCAGAAATGCTGATGATCATCTTCCAGAATCTTGTACACCACATTGCTGGGAAGTCCTTGTTTTGTAGTGATACGCGTAAAAGTATCATCCGTCTCATTGTAACGACAGAATCCACCATCCTCGGATGCAAACCACAGGCGCTTTTTACTATCTTCAAAAACACAGGTAATCCGATCATAACAGAGACTGTTAGGATTCTTCACATCATGGCGGAACCTCTTTATTTCCTTGGTATCCGGATTATATCTGGCTACCCCAAGATTGTAAGTAGTAAACCAGATATTTCCGTTCTTATCTTCCAGGATATCGCTGATGAACATACCATTCATAGGCATGAATACCTTGAAACCATCTATTTCGGGCACATACGTATAAAGTTCCGTAGTCGAACTCACCCAGGTCGTATTCCGGCTATCCGTATAAATAGCAAATATATCATTATTGAGGATCGAATTTGGACGTCCATCCTTTTCGTAATGTTTGCAATGGTTTGTTTTCAAATCCAGTACATCCACTCCCTTAGTGAAAGTTCCGATCCACAACTTATCACCCACCAGATTCAGACACTGAATATTCGTGAAAGAAATATTCGTCGGTCTGGTCTTGTCGGATATATGTGTAAACAGTCCGGTATGTGTATCGTAATAATTCAATCCGTTATCTTCCGTGGCAATCCACAAGTTTCCTTTCCGGTCACTCACAAACTCCCTGACCCTGTAACCGCTAATAGAGTTTTTATAGGCAATGGGATAAAAGTTCTCAAAATAAGAATACTGCTTAGGAATATAGTCCACGCCACCGAAGTAACTTCCAACCCAGATTCCTCCTTCCCTATCTTTAAAAAGGGCATAAATAGCATTATCAGAAATAGACAAATCATTGTATGCTTCATAAGTGATATGTTGAACTGACCCACCTTTCAAGACGTAAATGCCACTCTCCGCACCTACCCAGTACTCATCTTTCGAAATCTTTTCAATGTGCCGCACATAGACATCCGAATTTCGCGATTCGTCAATCTGAAGTTTCTTAGATTCTCCGGTTTCTTTATTGATAAGAAACAATCCTTTATCCAGAGTACCCAAAAGTATATACTGTTCCTTATAAGCACAGATAGCGGTAGGAGTATTATCATTCCGCGCTAAAAAGGTTGTTTTATCTCCATCGATATCATATTTGATAACCCCTATATCGGGAAAGGCAAGATAAGCGGTTCCATCTTCATCCAGAAATAATGCCCGGGGAGCATAAGCCGTATAAGGGGCAAACCTCTCATGCATATTATAAAGTTTATCCTCTGATGGCTGGTAAATGAATAGTCCGTCACCGGAAAGTATCCATACCCTATCCGACTTATCAATATAAATCTTATTGATAAATCCATCTACCCTTTCCTGCTTATCCGTTTGCTTATTGAAATTCGAGAAAGTCTCCGTAAAAGGATCATAAAGAGAAATCCCTTTATCCGTGGCAATCCACAAGGTTTTGTCCTTATCTTCAGTGATACAGTATATCATACTGTTCCGAAGTTCATTAATAGAGTCACCACGTTGGTAGACCTTAAAGTCATGCCCATCGAACCTGTTCAGACCGTTCTTGGTTCCCACCCAGATAAACCCTTTGCTATCCTGAAACAAGCACATTACCGTATTATGTGACAAACCGGAATTATTGTTATAATGTTTAATCTGTTGTGCCCAAAGGTTCCCCAAACAGAATATCCCCAAGAATAATATTAGTATAATCTTTCTCATAAGAATATGTTTTTCATATAGCTCGAACTACTGATGCAAATTTAGAAATTAAAATCAATTCCGGTATAAGAAGAGCATAGAATAAAGGCCAAAAGGCCCATTCTGGTCGAAAAACGCTAAAAATGGCAAAATAGTATCTTTTCAGCACCTCCTGCCCTTTCTCATTAATATATAGAATGAGTGAAAAGTGTCATTTTTTGGTGTTGTATTGCCAAGGCTTTGGGCTAATCTTCAGTATGTTTGCAGCAGGCAGAGTTAGATTTGTTAATCACTAAATTTATGTAGTTATGCAAAACTGTAAAACCAAAAGAGAAGTAATAAAAATGGTGCTGGATGGTCAAAAACCTCCTTATGTACCTTGGTCTTTCAAATTTACACAGGAGCCCAAAGAACAACTGCAAAAGTACTACGGTGTAGAAGATCTGGACGTAGTATTAGGTAACCATGTTCTTCAGTTAGGTAGCGATATCGGTTTCTTCGAATACCTGGGCAATAACCTGTATCAAGATGTATTTAAAGTAGTATGGGATCGTAGCATCGACAAAGACATCGGTGACGTAAAAAGTATCGTACTACCGGAACCTACTCTGGAGGGATATACATTCCCCGACCCACTGGATCCCCGCTTCTTTGCAAACATCGAATCGGAAATAGCAGCCAAACCGGATATGTTCCGTTGTTTCCAGATCGGTTTCTCATTGTACGAACGCGCATGGACCATGCGTGGCATGGAAAACCTGTTGATGGACTTCATTATCAATCCTGAGTTTGTTCACCAACTGCTGGATGCCATCTGCGACTATAATCTGGCACAAGTAGATAAGGCACTTGAATATGACATCGATGCCGTTTATTTTGGTGATGACTGGGGGCAGCAAAAAGGTCTCATCATGGGATACGACATCTGGAAAGAATTTATATATCCCCGTCTGAAACGCATGTACGGTCATGTACGCGCTGCCGGAAAATATGTAATGATACATAGCTGCGGCGACGTGGACGAACTGTTCGACGACCTGGTTGACATCGGCCTAAACTCTTTCAATCCTTTCCAACCCGAAGTGATGGATGTATACGACATCCTCCCCCGTTACCGCGGACGCCTCGCATTCCATGGTGGATTATCCATGCAAAAGATACTTCCATTCGGAACCCGTGAAGAAGTAGTTGCCGAATCGGAACGACTACTCGAACTGGGAAAAGAGGGTGGATATATTTTCTCTCCTTCCCACTCAGTAGAAGGCGATACGCCATTTGAGAATATGTTAGCATTTATCGAAGTTGCACAGAAACAATTAAAACAATAATACCATGAGCGATTTAATGAATTTAAAAGAGGCTATAGTCAACGGAAAACTGGAAGACGCCAAAGCTATTGTCAACGAAGCCCTTGAGGCTGGAGTGGATGAACAAGAAATAATCAACAACTACCTTATCAAAGGAATGGAAGAAATAGGCGAACGTTTTGATCAGGGAAAAGCGTTTGTCCCGAACCTGCTGCTGGCAGCACGTGCCATGAAAGGTTGCCTTGAAATCCTTAAACCAAGATTAAAAGACGGATCAGGAGCTTCATTGGGAACATTGGTCATCGGAACTGTAAAAGGTGACCTGCACGACATCGGAAAGAATCTGGTAGCATCTATGCTCGAAGGCTGTGGCTTTGAAGTCATTAACTTAGGTGTAGACATCTCCGACTCACAATTCGTTGATGCCGTACGAAAGTATAATCCTCAGATCGTATGCTTATCAGCTCTGCTGACTACCACTATGAGTTATATGAAAGAGGTGATCGATACCTTGGCCAATGAAGGTTTGCGCCAAAAAGTGAAAGTACTGGTAGGAGGCGCTCCTGTAAGTGAAGAATTTGCCATGCAGATCGGAGCAGACGGATATAGTTCCAACGCCAACGGCGCAGTCATTTTAGCTAAAAGAATTTTGGGAAAATGCTAGAACAAAGGCAGATAAGAATACAAGACTTAGAAATCTCCGAAAAAGATATCTATCTGGCTATGGGGTACCGGGGAAATGTTCCCGACAGCTATGTGTGTGAACTCATAGCTGAAACATACTCCGAAATAGTATCCCTATGCCTCCCCCGGTATATGTACCGGATACAGGAAGCCAGACAGATATCCCGGCAGAAAATGGAAATCGAGGGTACCGAGTTTACCACAGGAGGCATTATCGGTTCTTATCTGCAAGGAATGACACAAGTATGCTTGTTTGTTGCAACGGCGGGAAAAGAGTATGACGCCTACCTGCATACTCTCAAAGCGCAAGATAACATTATCAAAGAATACATTGCCGATTCCATCGGAAGTGTCATTGCCGAAGCTTGTGGAATCTCGCTCGCTAAAGAATTAGAAACTGTTAGCGAGCTCTTCCACACACTTCCCTATAGTCCGGGATACTGCGGATGGAACATCCGGGAACAGCAAAAGTTATTCTCATTCTTCCCGCCGGAACCTTGCGGAATAACCTTGTCGGATTCATTCCTCATGTCCCCGGTCAAGTCCATCAGCGGATTCATAGGCTTAGGCAGAGAGTTGCGCCCCCAGCCTTACCGTTGTGAAATATGCAACAATAAACAATGTTATAAAAGAAAGGAAAACAAGATATGAAAAATATGAAAGAATGGTGCCACAGCGTAATAGCTACTCCCGAAAGAATAGCTATCCCCATCATGACGCACCCCGGCATCGAACTGTGTGGTAAGACCGTAAAACAAGCTGTTACCAACGGAGAAACACACGCCGAAGCTATCTGCAAATTGAATGAAGTCTATCCGGCAGCTGCATCCACTGTAATCATGGACCTGACGGTTGAAGCAGAATGTTTCGGTTCGGAAATTGTATTTGCCGAAAATGAAGTGCCGAATGTCGTAGGCAGATTAGTCCACGATCATGCTTCCATCGTTGCCCTTCCGGTACCTTCCATCCAGTCCGGACGTATGCCCGAATACCTGAAAGCCAACAGATTGGCAGCAGAGAATATCACTGACAAACCTGTATTCGGCGGATGTATCGGCCCTTTCTCTTTGGCAGGACGATTGTACGATATGTCGGAAATGATGATGGCCCTCTATATGGAGCCCGACAGTATACGGCTTCTGCTCGAAAAATGCACAGAATTCATTACTAATTATCTGCGTGCCATGAAAGAGACTGGAGTAAACGGAGTCATCATTGCCGAACCGGCAGCCGGATTAGTCTCCAATGAAGACTGCTCTTCATTCTCCTCGACTTACATCAGCCGCATTGTCGAAGAATTGCAAGATGATAACTTCATGATTGTGCTTCACAATTGCGGAAATACCGGCCATTGCACCGCCGCCATGGTTGAAACCAAGGCAGCCGGACTTCACTTTGGCAATAAGATAGACATGGTACAGGTACTACAGGAATGTCCCGAAGATATTCTGGTGATGGGAAACATCGATCCTGTAGGCATATTCAAGATGGCAACACCCGAGAAAGTCAAAAAAGAAACACTTGAACTGTTACAGAAGACAGGGAAATGGAAGAATTTCATATTATCATCAGGCTGCGATGTTCCGCCCGAAGTGCCGATGGAGAATATAGATGCCTTCTACCAAGCCTTGAACGAGTACAACCGTCAATAAAAAATAGAACCCGTTCCTTCGAACGGAAAAATCTTATACCGGAAATGAAAAATATATCGCTGCTACTTCTTTTATCACTAACCATTCTTTCTTCAGCCTGCAAGTCAGAATCTGAGAAAACAGTGGTTGCCGACAAAGTCTCTATGGAAGCCCAACCGTTTCCTCTCTCCGATCTGAGGTTACTACCGGGAAGTCCTTTCAAACATGCCATGGACAAAAACGGTGAATGGCTACTGGATTTAAGTGCCGACCGTTTACTGCATCGCTTCCGTCTCAATGCGGGTCTGACGCCCAAAGGAGAAATATACGGCGGCTGGGAAAGTCGGGGAGTCTCCGGACACACACTTGGACACTATCTCTCGGCATGTGCCATGATGTACGCCGCCAGTGGTGACGAACGCTACAAGGAACGGGTAGATTATATCATAAAAGAGTTGGCAGAATGCCAGGATGCCCGTAAGACCGGCTATGTAGGTGGCATACCTGATGAAGATAAAATCTGGGCAGAAGTATCTTCCGGTGATATCCGTTCGCAAGGATTCGACCTGAATGGCGGCTGGGTGCCCTGGTACACGTTGCACAAACTATGGGCAGGGCTCATCGATGCCTACCGTTACGGCAACAATGACCAGGCCAAAGAAGTAGCTGTCAAACTATCTGACTGGGCAGTCAACAGTTTCGGAAATCTGTCTGAAGAATCTTTCCAGAAAATGCTGGCATGCGAATTCGGAGGAATGAACGAATCGTTTGCCGACATGTACGCCATAACAGGCAACGAAAACTATCTGAAACTGGCTCGTCAGTTCTACCACAAAGCCATCCTCGACCCTTTGAAAGAACAACGGGATGAACTGGAAGGCAAGCACTCCAACACACAGGTACCCAAGATTATAGGAGAAGCCCGCCTGTACGAACTGACCGGCGATAAAGACATGCAAACCATAGCTACTTTCTACTGGGATCGCATTGTCAACCATCACAGCTACGTAAACGGTGGTAATAGCAATTATGAGCATTTAGGCAAACCAGACTGCTTGAACGACCGCTTGAGTCCGTTCACCTCGGAAACCTGTAACACCTACAATATGCTGAAACTCACCAAGCATTTATTTACCTGGGACCCGCAAGCTGCCTATATGGACTATTATGAACGTGCCTTGTACAACCATATACTCGCTTCACAAAATCCGGACGATGGTATGGTTTGTTACAGTGTTCCTCTAGAATCCGGTACAAAGAAAGAATTCAGTACTCGTTTCGACTCCTTCTGGTGTTGTGTAGCCAGCGGCATCGAGAATCATGTAAAGTATGCCGAAAGTGTCTTCTTCCAGTCTACTCAGGATGATGGATTATTCATCAATCTATTTATCCCGACTTCACTGAACTGGAGAGAAAAAGGTATGAAGGTAAAACTGGAAACACAATTCCCGGCAGATAACCAGGTACGTATCACATTTGAGGGAAAATCCAAAAAGTTTCCCTTGCACATCCGCTATCCCCGTTGGGCAACACAGGGAATCAAAGCAACCCTGAACGGCAAAGAAGAAACAGTAACCGGTACCCCCGGCTCTTACTTCACCCTGAACGATGAATGGGGAAAAGATACCGAATTAATACTGGACATCCCGATGGAACTCTACACCGTATCCATGCCTGACAATCCCAACAGGATGGGTATCTTCTACGGTCCTGTACTGCTGGCCGCGCCCTTAGGAACAGAAGATTTACAAGCATATGAAATTCCCTGTTTCGCCTCTGACGCAGAGTCAATCATCAGTGCCATCCAGCCTGTCCCAGGCAAGCCTCTGGCTTTTGCAGCCAACACTACTGCCAACGCCCAGCTCCCATTGATGCCCTTCTATGCCATCCACGGTCAGAAGCATGCAGTCTATTTCGACAAGTTCTCTACACAAGAATGGACAAAGAAAGAAAAAGAATATCAGGCTCTGATCGAAAAACAGAAAGAACTGGAAGCCCGGACTACAGATCACCTCCGCATCGGTGAAATGCAACCCGAAAGAGACCATGACCTGCAAGCGGAAAATTCAAATACAGGCGATGTCAGCGGAAATAAATACCGTGACGCCTTCAATGGTTGGTTCTCCTTCAATGTAAAAGTAGACCCGACCAAAGAAATGCAAATGCTCTGTTCCTATTGGGGAGCGGACAAGGATAAACGCAACTTCGACATCCTGATAGACGGCAAGAAATTTAAAACAATCAACTTGCAAGGCACACACGGACCGAAGGTATTTGAAGAAGAGTATGCAATTCCCCTCTCCTTTACCCAAGGGAAAGAAAAGATAACTGTACGCTTCCAATCACATCCTGACTGCCATGCGGGAGGCTTATTCGGTTTTCGGATGTTACGTAAGAAGTAACAGGTACATACCTTCTCCTTACTTACTCCTTACCTACTCCCTACCTACTCCTTCCTTATAGACAAGGAGAAGGTCAGGAAGAGCTGAGGGAAAGAACAGGTTTAATACAGGGAAGGATTCGGATCTTCTTTAATTAATACTCGATATTATGAATAAAAATATAGAAAAAAATAGTTTCTTTTTTCCAATGGTGATTATGTCTATCCTGTTTTTCATGGTAGGCTTCATCACAACAATGAACAACTCGCTGATTGATTTTCTATCTTCCAGCAAGTGGATGCTTTCTTTCTCTGAGAAGCAATTAGTGAATACCGCTTTCTTCGGAGCTTATTTATTCTCCATACCCCTATCTTATCTGCTGAATAAGCTGGGGTACAAGGCTTCAGCCGTACTATCGCTGTTTGTGGTAGGCGTAGGGTTTATCCTGACTTATCCGGCAGTAACCATGGGATACGTACCGTTCCTGATCTCCATGTTCCTTGTGGCATCGGGCATAGCACTGTTACAAATCGTACTGAATCCTTATGTTCTGGCCTTAGGTTCGCCCAACGAGGCAGCCAGCCGCCTCAACCTGGTAGGCTTCTTCAACTCTGCAGCCACTGTTGCCGCTCCCATATTTGTAACCATGCTTATATCTGCCGAGACCATCAGCGAGACAGCCCCTGTTGAATCACGCCCGGATGCTACAAACGTGCAAATGCCGTTTTTAATTATTGCAGGGATCGCTTTTGTACTTTGCCTGCTACTCTATTTCCTGCATCTGCCCGAAATTAAAGAAGAGCCGGCAGATAAGGCACACAGCAGCAGTAGTCCCTATAAATATCCGCACCTCATATTCGGTGCCATCGCCATATTCGTCTACATGGGTGTAGAAATCGGTATCCCAAGCTTCCTGCCCGATAGAATGAGAGCCTTAGGCATAGACTCAGTCAATCTGCTGGGTTACGAATTGAAAGGTACAGGCGTTTTGTCTATCTATTGGGGTGGATTGATGGTAGGACGGTTATTCGGCTCCATCCTGTTGAGGAAAATAAAAGTACGCACGGCTATGGTATTCTGCTCAGGTATGGCTATGCTTTTCCTGATTGTTTCTTTGCTGATAAACAATGAAGTATCCATCATCTTGATGTTGCTCTGCGGCTTCTTCAATTCCATCATGTGGGGAAGTATCTTTAACCTGGCCTCCGAAGATTTAGGAGAACATACGAAACGGGCTTCCGGCATCATCTGCACATTTGCCATAGGCGGAGCTATTTTACCTCCGTTGATGGGAGCGCTTCAGCAGAGCTTCGGAACGGATGCGCTGACTATCGGTACATCGGCAGCACTGAGTTGCCTGATTATTTATTACTTGTACCTCATCCTGTTTACGGTAAAACTTTCCAAGATACGCCCACATAAGAAATAAAATTCTATTAACAACCTGATAATTAACAATAAGCTGATGAAAATAAAACTATTTATTCTTTTCTTGCTTGCGTATGCCTGCAACGCATTCGCACAAATAAAGATAACCGACCGGCAAAAATCGGCCGCAGACTTTCCATTGCATTCCAACGGAAAGAGCTGCAATATCCAGATCGATGCTGCCGATTATGAAGTGGTAAACAAGGTGGCACATCTGTTCGCCGAAGATATCGAACGCGTGACAGGAGTAAAAGGCACGGTATCCACTTCTAAATCCGTCCAAGGAAAAGAAGCGGTTATCATCGGAACACTGGGACACAATAAGTTCATAGATGAACTGGTGAAGAAAAACAAACTGAATGTTTCCTCCATTGAAAACGGATGGGAACAGTATGTTATCAAAGTCCTGGATAAACCTTTCAAAGGAGTAGACAGAGCCTTAATCATCGCAGGTTGCGACCGGCGCGGAACCGCTTACGGCACATTCGCCCTGTCCGAAGCAATGGGAGTATCTCCATTATACTGGTGGTCTGACGTACCGACTAAGAAGCAAAAAGCTTTATATCTGGAGACATCGGAATATATTTCCAAGACACCTTCTATCAAATATCGTGGTATATTCATCAATGATGAAGGTTGGGGTATCACTCCCTGGGCTGCCAAGACCTTTGAACCGGAACTCGGTGACATTGGTCCGAAAACTTATGCCAAAGTCTGTGAATTGATTCTCCGTATGAAAGGTAATATGCTGGCTCCTGCCATGCATCCGGGTTCCGGTGCCTTCAATAAATATCCTGAAAATAAGGTGGTAGCCGACAGTTATGGTATCGTAATGACTTCCTCCCACTGTGAACCTTTGCTTTTCAACAATGTGACAGAGTGGTTCAAAGACTCTATGGGAGACTGGAACTATATCACCAATAAAGACGGTATCAATAAAGTACTGGATAAAAGAATCTCGGAAAATTCACCTTATGAGAACTTTTACACCCTGGCTATGCGCGGTATTCACGACAGTGGTTTAGTGGGAGTAACCAAGGACAACGAGGTGAAACTGATGGAGGAAGTGCTGAATGACCAACGGAATATATTGGCTAAACATATCAATCAGGATATTGACTCTATTCCACAACAGTTTGTGCCTTACAAAGAGGTGATGGATATCTATGAAAAGGGATTGAAAGTGCCCGATTATGTAACCTTGGTTTGGCCGGATGACAACTACGGTTATCTGAAAAGACTAAGCAACAAAAACGAACAGAAGCGCAAAGGCGGTTCGGGCGTTTATTACCATATCTCTTACTGTGGAGAACCCCATGATTATTTATGGATCAACACCACTACTCCCACACTTATTTATGAAGAGATGCGTAAAGCTTACGACACAGGTGCCGACCGTTACTGGTTACTGAATGTAGGTGACATCAAACCCGGCGAACTTGGCATGAAGTTCTTCCTGGATATGGCATGGGATGTGGAAAGCTTCAATTTTGAGAAGACTTACACGTACGAAGCTGAATTTCTTGCAAGTATCTTCGGCTCCAAATATGAAAACGAGCTGAGCGACATCTTCGAGACTTACTATCTTCTGGCATTCCAGCACAAACCGGAATCCATGGGATGGGGATATGAATGGAACAACCACCATGACCGCGAACGGATCATCGACACAGACTTCTCTTTCATTAATTACAACGAAGCGGAAAACCGTATGGAAGAATACGACCGCATAGCCGATAAGAGCGAAAAGATATGGAAAGCGCTGCCCAAAGAATACAAGGCTGCCTACTACGAACTGGTTCACTATCCAGTGAAGGGTGCTGCACTGATGAATAAGAAGATGCTGGTGGCCCAGCAAAACCGCTGGTATGCACGCCAAGGGCGCGCAGCAACCAATATGCTTGCCGATCAGGTAAAATCTTACCAGGACAGTCTGGATTACTATACAGATCAGTTCAACTCTCTGCTGAACGGCAAATGGAACCATATGATGTCCATTACTCCGGGTTGGACAGGAACTTACCAAAACATGCCTCCTATAGAGAATATCACCGTTGCAGGAGAAGCTGATATGCAGATATTCATTCCGGGACAGGATTGCACCTATGGCATGGGGGCAGTACATGCACTCCCCTGTGTGAATCCGTATACCAAGAACAACTCATTTATAGAACTATACAATAGAGGCAGTAAGCCTTTCAACTGGAAAGCTACGACTCAGAATAATTGGATTAAGCTAAGCCGCACTACGGGCAAAGTAAGTTTACAGGATAGAATCACAGTATCCGTAGATTGGAATAAGGTACCTCAAGGTGACGATGTTGTAGGGGTTATCGAGTTGACTTCCGGTAATCAGACAAAGAAAGTATTCGTTCCTGTCTTCAATCCGGCAAGTCCCACGGTTGAGGAACTGAAAGGAATGTATGTAGAAGACAACGGATGTGTTTCTATCAATGCCGGTAAATTCCACCGGAAAGTGGAAAATAGCGGTATAAAAATCAGAGCTATCAAGGGATTGGGATATGAGAACGATTGTGTTCAGTTGGGAGAAGCTACCCAGAATGTACCCAATATGTGGTTCACCAACAAGAGCCCCAAAGCCGAGTATGACTTCTATACATTCAATGGCGGCAATGCAACCGTACACGTTTATGCCTTGCCTTTGTTCCCCATCGACTCCAAACATGACACCCGCTACGGCATCATGATCGATGACGGTATGGTACAATGGATGACTACTGCAGCCAAAGAATACTCCAGTCAGTGGAGACTGAACGTGTTCCGCAACAGTGCCATCAGCACTATCAATGTAAATGTCGACAAACCGGGTAAACATACCCTGAAGCTTATCTGTGCCGACCCGGGTATGATTATCCAGAAGGTAGTCATCGACTTCGGTGGGATGAAACGCTCTTACTTAGGTCCTAACGTAACATATATAAAATAATAACTATTATGGAATTAAAAAAAATCTTGATTGCAGCCGTATTGGCTGCCGGCATGGCATTTCAGACAAATGCCGCAGATGTTCCGCGCAAGGAATATCCCCGCCCTCAGTTTGAGCGGACGGCATGGGTGAATTTGAACGGTGAATGGGATTACACATTCGATTTTGCCAATTCGGGTATGGAGCAGGAGTATCACAAAGCTACTTCCTTCTCAGGAAAGATAACAGTACCTTTCTGTCCGGAAAGCAGTTTATCCGGTGTAGGACATAAGGACTTTATCAATCATATCTGGTATCATCGAGAGATAAGTATTCCGCAGGATTGGAGCGGCAAGAATGTATTGCTGAATTTCGGAGCAGTCTATTACAATTCGGAGATTTACATTGACGGAGCTTTGGCAGGACGCCACTTCGGCGGTAGTTCTTCTTTCAGCATCGATATCACCAAGTTAGTGACTCCGAGCAAGGTACACCACCTGGTAGTACGCGCATCCAGTGATTTGCGTTCGGGCATGCAGAGCGCCGGTAAGCAGAGCCTGCAATTTGGTTCTTACGGCTGTAATTATACCCGTACTACAGGTATCTGGCAGACTGTATGGATGGAAGCAGTCAATCCTTCCGGCTTAAAATCCGTACAAGCCGTTGCAGACGTCGATCAGGAACAATTGGTCGTATGGCCTACATTCTACAGTGATAGTAACAACAAGCTGAAGATTACATTGAAAGATGGTAATAAAGTCGTTGCTTCTGCCACAGTGAAAGGTACTAACAATTCTGTTGCCGTACTTCCGGTAAAGAAAGCCAAACTATGGTCACCGGAATCACCTTTCCTATACGACATTACTTATCAGATGATCGATCCGGCAGGAAAGGTTCTCGATGAAGTATCATCTTACATAGGTATGCGCAAAGTGCATATTGAAGGAAATAAGATTTATCTGAATAACAAGCCTTACTATCAACGTCTGGTATTGGATCAGGGTTTCTATCCCGATGGTATCTGGACAGCTCCTACCGATGAAGCATTGAAACGTGATATCGAGTTATCAATGGCTGCCGGCTTCAACGGAGCACGCCTGCATCAGAAGGCATTCGAAGAGCGCTTCTATTATTGGGCGGATAAACTGGGTTACATCACTTGGGGAGAAGCTCCAAGCTGGGGTATGGATGCCAATAACATAGAGGTGGCACGCAACTTCCTGGTTGAATGGTCGGAACTGGTACTTCGTGACCGGAACCATCCTTCTCTATTGATCTGGACACCGATGAACGAAGAGTGGTGGCCTGATTTGGTTCAGTACCCACGTTTTACGACCGATTTATACAATCTGACGAAGTCACTCGACCCTACCCGCCCGGTGAACGATGCCAGCGGTGGTTGCCACATCAAGACAGATATATGGACTGTACACAACTATGAACAGGATCCTGCCAAGCTGAAAGATATCATCTACAAAGATGGTAAATTCTTCCAGGCTCCCAACTATAAGATTGGAGTACCTGCAGCCAATATTGGTTTCAACGGTTTACGCCAGAATGCAATATATGACTTCCCCGTATATGATGGCAAAATGCCGTATCTGATTGATGAAGTAGGTGGTATCAAATGGGTGAAAGACCAGGATAAGACTAACTCAAGCACACAATCATGGGGTTACGGCACACCGCCGAAGACTGAAAAAGAATTCCTGGAACGACTGGAAAGCCAGATGAATGGCATTCTTGAATTGAAAGATCAGGTTTGGGGATATTGCTATACTCAGCTGACGGATGTGGAACAGGAACAAAACGGTATTTATTACTATGACCGTACTCCTAAGTTTGATACGAAACTTATTCACAGTATCTTCAGTAAGAATCCTGAAGATCTGGAAGGCACTTATACCAATCCGTTATGCAATTATGGTCCGGACCCCTGGGCTATCTGGCACGATGGTTCCTACTATTACATGCATACAATGGTCGACAGCCTTGTGTTGTGGAAGACACAGGATGTGACCGACATTCGTAATGCAGAGAAAAAAACAATCTGGATTCCGACAGACCCGTCTAATAAGCATAACCTGTGGGCACCCGAGATTCACAATATCGGTGGAAAGTGGTACATCTATTATGCAGCCGATGACGGTAACTCCGACAATCACCAGATGTATGTACTGGAAAATACAAACAAAGATCCGTTCAAGGGAGAGTTCGTGATGAAAGGCCGTATCAGTACGGATAAAGATAACAACTGGGCTATTGATGGATCAGTATTTGAAAACAAAGGCAAGTTATACATGGTTTGGTCCGGTTGGCAAACCCGTCGTGTGGATACCGAAACTCAATGTATCTACATTGCCGAGATGAAGAATCCCTGGACACTGGGTTCCGAAAGAGTCCTGATCTCTAAACCGGAACTGGAATGGGAACGCCACTACATTAACGAAACCGGTTGGAATCCTCCACACAAAGTATTTGTGAACGAAGGGCCTCAACCATTGAAGAGCCCGAAGGGTAAATATATTCACGTTGCTTATTCGGCAAGCGGTGTATGGACTCCGTACTATGCTTTGGGCATGCTGACAGCAGATACGAATGCAGACCTGTTGGATCCGGCATCCTGGAAGAAAGCTCCCCAACCTCTGTTCCGCCAGTCTCCTGAAAATGGAGTATACGGTACAGGACACAACAGCTTCTTCAAATCACCTGATGGCAAAGAATGGTATATCCTGTATCATGCTCGCGACACCCAGGTAGATCCTCCGGGCATGGGCGATACAAGATCTCCCCGTGCTCAGAAGATAGAATGGAAAGCGGACGATTACCCTGTATTAGGTACACCTTATCCAAAGACGATGCGGTTGAAAAAACCGTCAGGGACAAAGGTTAAATGATTAAACTGAAACTCTGAAATCAATAAACAATAATGAACAAAGCATCTTTATGGATAAGTTGCCTTGTGCTGTTTCTCCTTGCCGGCTGTACGAATGCCGGCAAGCAAGCAGCTGAGGAAGAAACAACTTTCACCAATCCGGTCATCTATGCTGATGTACCGGATGTTGACGTTATACGCGTAGGTAGTGATTATTATATGATTAGTACTACCGCACACATGTCACCCGGAGCGCCTATCATGCACTCCAAAGACATGGTTAACTGGAAAATCATCAGCTATGTGTTTGATGAACTCAAAGAGAGCCCATACAATGATCTGGAAGGCGGTAATATCTACAGCCGCGGACAATGGGCTGCTTCCTTACGCTATCACAACGGGCTTTTCTATGTATTCTTCGGTACAGGGAACAAATCCTACATTTATACAGCAAAAGATCCGGCAGGAAAATGGGAACAGAAGCTTGTGATTGATGAGTATCTGCACGATGCTTCCATGTTGTTCGACGACGATGGACGCATTTATCTGGCTTATGGTGCACGCCACATCCGCATCATTGAATTCAATAAGGATTTGTCTGGAATCAACCCTAACGGACTACAGGTAGAAGTCATCCCCGGCGAACCGAGAGGCTTGCTCGAAGGTACACACTTTTATAAATTCGACGGTAAATATTACCTCACTCTTATTTGGTGGCCGGAAGGCGGCATACGCACACAACTCTGCTTCCGTTCCGACAAAGTGGCCGGACCTTACGAGATGAAAACAATCCTTTCGGACGACCTCGGATATGCCAATCACGGTGTAGCACAAGGATGCTTCATCGATACAGAAGCAGGTGAATGGTATGCTATGTTGTTCCAGGACCACGAAGCCGTAGGCCGTGTACCTGTACTGATGCCTTGCCGCTGGGAAAATGGTTGGCCCATGCTGGGGGACGAAAATGGCAAAGTGCCTCCAGTTATGAAAGTACCCGTACAGGGATATGATGAAAAGACGGAACTGGTGGTCAGCGACAACTTCGACGAGGCTCCCAAGCTGGGACTGACCTGGCAATGGAATCATAATCCGGATAATTTGCTATGGACTCTCACCGAACGCCCGGGCTATCTGAGACTGAAAACCGGAAAAGTAGTAAAGAACCTCTTCGAAGCCCGCAACACACTGACGCAACGTACTGAAGGTCCCAAATGTAGTGGTGTCGTTTCCTTAGACCTCACCTTCATGAACGATGGTGACCATGCAGGATTGGCAGCATTCTGTTCTGAACCGGGAATCCTCTCCGTTGTGAAAGAATATGGGAAGAAGTATCTGGTAATGACCGACCGCAATGTAGAAAAAGCACGGCGTGAACTGAATCAGGATATTGTCTTTCTGAAAATGGAGTGTGATTTTACCACAGACTATGCCCAATTTTCCTATAGCCTGGATGACACTAACTGGACTCCGATAGGCGACAAATTCCACATGATATTCAGTATGGCGCACTTCACTGGTAATAAATTCGCTATATTCAATTATGCCACGAAGGCTGCCGGTGGATATGTGGATGTTGATTTCTTCCGTTACGAAAAGCAATCTAATTAATAGAATATGAATAAACTGATGATTTTGGTATGTACCATCCTGATGGTTGGATGTACCGCAACAACAAAAGAAGAACTGACTGAATCCGGATTGAAGCGAAGTGATTTCCAGACAGAAGTCAATGGTGAAAAGACAGACCTGTTTGTGTTGAAAAACAAGAACAACATGGAAGTTTGCATCACTAATTTCGGAGGCCGTATTGTATCGGTCATGGTTCCCGATAAAGATGGTAACATGAAGGATGTGGTTCTGGGATTCGACTCTATACAGGACTATATCAAATATCCGTCTGACTTCGGAGCAAGCATTGGACGATATGCCAACCGCATCAACCAAGGACGCTTCACACTGGACGGTGTGGAGTACCAGTTGCCACAAAATAACTATGGTCATTGTCTGCATGGTGGGCCGAAAGGTTTCCAGTACCGTGTGTACAAAGGAGTACAAAAGAACGATCAAGAAGTACAACTGACTTATCTAGCAAAGGACGGAGAAGAAGGATTTCCCGGCAACCTGCAATGTACGGTTACTATGAAGTTGACGGATGATAACGCCATCGATATTCAATATGAAGCCGAAACGGATAAGCCGACTATTGTCAATATGACCAATCATTCTTACTTCAATCTGGATGGTGATCCCACAACTGATAACTCTGCCTATCTGTTGACGCTGAATGCCGATAACTATACCCCGGTAGACAGCACTTTCATGACAACAGGCGAGATTGCAACGGTAGAAGGAACTCCTATGGATTTCAGAAAGCCTACAGCAATCGGTGCAAATATCAATCAGGAGTTTGAACAGCTGAAGAATGGAAACGGAATAGACCATAACTGGGTACTGAACACTCAAGGAGATGTAACTAAGGTATGCGCTACTCTTGAATCACCCAAAACCGGTATCGTTCTGGATGTTTATACCAATGAACCTGGCATACAGGTATATTGCGGAAACTTCCTGGATGGTACTCTGACCGGTAAGAAAGGCATTGTTTATAACTTCCGTGCAGCAGTTTGCCTGGAGACGGATAAATATCCCGATACGCCTAATAAGCCGGAATGGCCGTCGGCAGTGTTAAGACCGGGAGAAAAGTACCAAAGCCAATGCATCTATAAATTCTCGGTACATAAGTAATGCAAAGAGACTCCGGTCTCTGTTATCCTGATAGAAAAGAAGAATTTGCTTTCCCTGTGTATAAAAAGGAAGCAGATTCTTCTTTTTGTTTCGTAGAACAAAGTAATAAGCCCTCTCTCAAGTCAATGTAATATCAGGAAAAGTTTATGTAACCAATCTTTTTCAAATTGTAACATCAGGAAATGATACGGAAACGTACTTGCAAAGTTCCTTGCCTCAAAATCATTATTTTTGTCCAATAGAAGTAGTAATCATTAAATTAACAACAAGAACCATGAAAAAGAAATTATTAATGCTTGCCCTGCTCATCTGGACAACTCATATCTTTGCACAGAAGCAGGTACACATCAAAGACTGTTTCGATTTTGACTGGAAATTCACCTTAAGTGATAATCCTGAATATGCAAAACCTGATTATGCAGATGTCAGTTGGGAAGATATTCAGTTGCCACACGACTGGAACATCAAGCAGGAATTCGATATAAAGGCAGGCGGTTCCGCAGCCTATCTTCCGGAAGGGATCGGCTGGTACCGAAAAACATTCAAAGTTCCTTCTTCCTATCAGGGACGCCACGTATCCATCCTCTTCGATGGTATATTCCAGCAAAGTGATGTATACATAAACGGACAGCACTTAGGATACCGTCCTTATGGCTTCTGCAGTATCGAATACGATATGACACCTTACATCCATTACGATAAGGAGAATACCATTGCTGTAAGAGTAAATACGACAGGCGGAAGACCACGCTGGTACTCAGGAGCCGGTATCTATCGTCACGTCTGGCTTCAGGCTGTGAATCCTGTGCATGTGGCGACTTATGGTACCTACATTACAACACCTGAAGTCAATAATGAGAAAGCGGAAATACATATCGTGACAACTCTTTCCAATAAAACAGAAAAGGAACAAACAATAACAGTTCTGCAACGTGTATTTGATGCAACCGACAGACTGATTACGAAAAGTAACAGTTCCCAAATCGTGATAAATGCCGGAACCACAGCAGACCTGACACAGAATTTTTCATTGTCTTCTCCCCAACGTTGGAGTATCGAAAAACCCAATATGTACCGGATGGAAACCACTGTGAAAATCGGTAGTAAAGTAACTGACGTCTATACTACCCCGTTTGGCATCCGCACTTTCCGCTTCGACAAAGACAAGGGCTTTTTCCTCAATGATAAACATGTGAAGTTAAAAGGTATGTGCTTGCATCAGGATGCCGGAAGTCTGGGAACTGCCGTACCAGATCGTTCTTACGAACGTCGCCTCGAAATATTGAAAGAATACGGTTGCAATGCCATCCGCTGCGCCCATAACCAACCTTCACCTGAGTTTCTCGATATGTGTGACCGCATGGGCTTTGTAGTTATAGACGAAGCTTTTGATAAATGGAAATCAGGTTATTATGAAAAATATTTCGATAAATGGTGGCAAAAAGATATGACGGACATGATAGTACGCGATCGAAATCATCCCAGCATCATCCTTTGGAGTATTGGCAATGAGGTACAGGAAGCATGGGATAACAGCAATACCGGAGTGGAGCGTGCTCGTATGCTACAAGACTTTGTACATAAACTCGAACCAAGCCGTCCAGCTACGCTGGCTGCCCAGAACGGACATCAGGAAGCTTTTGCCGGAGTGACCGATGTAATAGGCTACAACTATCTGGAAGCACGTATGTTATCTGACCGCCGTAAGTATCCGGAAAGAATATTCCTAATCTCAGAGGAGTTGCCTTACTTCAGAGGTGAAGAAGGCAGAATACGTAGTTATACGCCCCTAAATCCCTGGCAGATAGTAGCAGAAAATGATTTCGTGGCAGGAGGTTTCATCTGGTCTGGTGTAGATTATCTGGGTGAGGCGGGATGGCCCAGTAAAGGTTGGCCTAATGGTTTGTTTGATATCTGCATGTTCGAGAAACCACGTGCAGCTTATCATCGCGCCATGTGGAATCCTGAGCCAATGGTTAGGATAGCTGTAGTAGATCCGTCACTCAACATTGATCACGGCAGAGACCTGTGGCAATGGCCTAAAATGGCTGCACATTGGAATTTCCCACAATCATATCGGGGAATGGTTATGGAGATACGTACTACCACCAACTGCGAAAGTATAGAACTGTATCTGGATGATAAACTAATGGGAAAACAGGAAACAGCCAACTTTACCAATAACACCATTGTATGGTATTTACCTTATAATCCAGGTAAACTGGAAGCTAAAGGTTATAACGGTGACAAAGAAGTGGCACACTATCAATTGGTAACGTCTAAGAATGCAGCCAACGCTATTATCAACGCCGACCGCACAAAGATAAAGGCTGACGGACAAGATCTTTCACATATCACTATCAATCTGATAGATTCAGATGGAAATCCGGTGCAGACAGATGATCGTAAAGTGACGGTAAAGATAGAAGGAGACGGTAAATTCCTGGGGATAGACAACGGGGACTTGCGTCGGCAAAAGTCATTCGCCGGCAATGAGTTGAATACTTACTTCGGAAAAGCACTGGTAATTGTACAGTCTACCCGGAAAGCCGGAAAGATGAAAGTATATATGACTGTAGAAGGGATTGAAGAAAATTATATCATAGAAATCGATACAGACATCTAAATAAAGAAATGCCGCTTTCCGTAAGTACGAGAAGCGGCATTTTACAAGCAACCTTCACAGGTTATGATCTATCTAATACCCATCAATATCCCGGATTCTGATAAGCAGCCTTTTCCTCTACTGTCATTTCCAAAGCATTTAGCTGCCCGGTAGGAATAGGACGCAAATAATGATTTGGTTTTATATTACGAGTATAAGTGTGTTTTTGGTGGCTACCGGGTACACTCATCGTTCCGATAGGTTTACCATCATTCGTTCCGCTACCTATCTCATAAGTAGTAGCATATTCTATCAACTTCTGCGTACGAACTAAATCCAACCAACGCATACCTTCACCGAAGTATTCACGGCTGCGTTCATCAAGAATATAATTAATATCTATGGTAGCTGGTGTAAGACTGATCATTGTTGCACTATTATCCTCTTGCTTGGCTACGTTACCATTATTATCCCAACGCCACTTACCGGCACGAGCACGGATAATATTAATCAACCCCCTTGCACTTCCATCATTGGCATATGTTCCGGTAACAGTTTTCGTTGTAGCACCTTTCACAGCTGCCTCGGCTGCAACAAAGAACAATTCGGAGAAGTAGGCGATGTTGACAGGACGGGTAATCCCCCCATTAGGTTCACCAAGTCCGTCACCATTGTTGGTGCGATAAGTACCCAATTTCCAGAGATTCGGATACCTGCCACGGCTAATGTGACTGGGAGCAATAACATAATCACTTCTTCCATTCATCACACCTGCTGCAACAGCACTGGCTTTGGCTGCACTGGAATCATAATTGATATCCCCTTCATTTGCCGGGTCTTCATCAAGGAATGTCAGGATAGCATCACCCGGATGTACTGCCAGACCATTGGCATTGTACAACGTATTATCACTCACACTGCCTTTTGTCCAGTTTCCACGGAAAGTAGTTACGAAAGTACCGTCGTAACGTGAGTCATTAGTTTTATCGGCAAAAGTATTTTGGAATACGCCAATCGGAGGAGCCATACAACTCCATGGACGCCCATAAGCCTGAGCGGCTTCACGTTGCACGGACTCTACCTCTTTTGATGTACCGTCTGATAATTTCTGGGTACTCCGGATCAATGTATAATTCCATGTAGCAAACCATACGATCTGATTACCCGGGGCACCACCACCAAAATAAGAATGACTTTGTCCGTCATAGAATTCGCTACTCTCCGTATGATCTGCATAAAGCAGTACTTCAGCATTGCGGTCGTTGGAACCAAGATGTACATCATAGTAATAATCAAGCAGCCTGAACGGACCGGGATTTTCAATACCTTCTACTGCCAAATTATATGCCTGCTGGAAATACCATGCTTTATCATGACCGTCAGGATCAGTTCTCGGACATTCGGGATAGGTAGGAATAGTGCTTTCAAGCCACCAACCATAAGTAAGATATGCTTTTGCCAACATAAGGCGTGCCAGAGTCTTGGTTGCACCTCCTGTTACACGTCCTGTTTCGGGTAAAAGTTCTATCGCCAACTTCAGGTCAGGGAATACGGCTTTTGTATATACCTCAGGAACTGTGTTACGTACGGAATAACGCATAGGAGTAGTATTGAACTTCAACTCACCCGAACCTAAATCCAAAGGTACTCCACCAAAAGTCTGCACCAGTTGGAAATAGTCAAAAGCACGGAAGAAACGAGCTTCGGCAATTAGCGCATCAGATACTCCGGCTTCAGCGCCATTTTCTATCACACCGCTTGCAGTATTGATATTAGGAAATGCAGCATTCCACAATGCATCCGAACGTACTGTATTCGCAGCATAATTGCCCACACCTTCCGTCAAGTCAATATCCTTGAAGTTATTGTCAGCACTCCACGCAAAAGTATATTCATCGGTGGGCATCTGGCAAGCAGCATAATAATACTGTCCGTAGAATTGGCGCAAATGGGCATACATAGCTGTCAATCCACCCATCACACCTGTCTCAGTTTTGAAGAAAGTAGGATCATAACTGCTACGTGGCTGTTCATTCAATATATCGGAACATCCTGTCAGGGAGAGCGAGAATAACGCTGCACCCAAGATGAGTTTTGTATATAACTTTTTCATATTATATCTTTTTAGAGGGTTTAGAATGTTAAATTAAGGCCTACCAGATAATTACGCGTTGAAGGCGAATTGGTACCTATAATCAGTAAGCGTGATTTAAGATTTCCAGTTACTGCCTGATTTTCATTACCATAAGAGTTGGGTTCGGGGTCGCAGCCGCTTTCATCATAATAGGGCGAGAAGAAGACAAACGGATTTTGTACTGTAGCATAAACCCGGAGACTGTTTATACCAAAACGATTTAGCCAATCCTTAGGAACATTGTATCCCAATGTAATGGTACGTATCTTCAGATAAGAAGCATCGAAATAGCCCAGTGTACTGCCATACTTCGGATTATCACTCTGTTCTATTCCACCCGGTTTCGGATATTTGGCCCCCGTATTTTCCGGTGTCCAGTAATCGACCTTCACATTGCCACGTCGTCCTGTCATCATGTTTAAATAACCTGATGATGAATAAAGTGTACTGATAAGGGTACCGCCACTCTTGAATGCACCTACTATGCTCAGATCAAAGTCTTTGTATGCCACGCGAGTATTGAAGCCACCCTGGAATTTTGGTTCCAATGAAATGATCTGTCTGTCATCGGGACCGATACTACGAGTAGGTTTACCGTTGGCATCGTATTCACCGGTATATTTTACCTTAATCATACCTGCATTGCCACCCGGTTCCAAAATATCCATCAGTTCTTTTTCATTTTCCTGCCAAAGTCCGATTTTCTCATAATCGTAAATTACATCAATGGGATGTCCCTTAAACCACCAATTAGTCTCATCTCGGTCAGCACCCGAAGCAAGTGATTTCAGCTTATTGCGGTTAGCATAGATATTGACACCCACATCCCAACTCCAGCCATTCACATTTTCCAGGATTACACCGTTAAGCGAGAGTTCGAAACCCTTATTTTGCGTAGACCCGATGTTTGCCATATAGCTGCCTACACCGGCAGTAGAAGGTAAGCTTACACTAAGTAATACATCTTTAGTATCTTGTACATAGTACTCGAACGTACCATAAATGCGATGATTCAAGAATGAGAAGTCCAGACCGTAGTTGTAAGTAGTGGAATATTCCCACCCCAAGTTAGTGTTAGGAAGTTCCGATACATAATAACCGGTTGCATAAGTATCAGGACCGAAATTATACGGACGAGTAGAAAGAAGACCAAGAGTTTTGTACGGATCAACAGACTGATTGGAGGTTTCTCCATATCCTACACGTAATTTCAGCTGGTCTACTATGGGAAGTAAATCTTTCCAAAAAGCTTCTTTAGCAATGTTCCATCCAAGAGATATGGCTGGATACGTATGCCATTTGTGCCCTGGAGCCAAACGAGAGGAAGCATCAGCACGGAATGTGACACTTGCCATATACTTATCATCATACGAATACATAGCACGTCCCATCCATGACATCAGACCCGTTTGCTGATAAGCCTGATTACTCGGATTCACTGTAATTTCACCGTTAGCATGTCCCAAATTATAGTATTGGAAATAACCGGCAGGAATGTCTCTTGCTGAAACAGCCGATTTATTATAGGTAGTTTGCTCGGCAGAATACATGGCTACTGCATTCACCCGATGTTTTTTGGCAAAGGTGCGGTCATAAGTCACCAGGTTTTCAATCGTCCAGTTAGTAGTCAACGAATTACTGATGGAAGCAGAAGATGTTGTATTAGGATTCACTTCATTGATTCCTTGCCCTTTAAAAGAACCACCGTTACTCATACGAAAGTTCAAACCAAGATTGGCACGGTACTTTAAACCTTCTATACCGGGAATTTTCACCTCGCCATATACATTATTATAAGAACCGAATGCCTTATCTTCCTGAACCCAAAGGTCTTCTATCCCTTCAAGAACTTCTTTGGGGTAAATATACTGTTCGTCGGTAGCCATCTTGACGGTTCTTTTCCAAGTACCATCTTCATTTTTCGGATTCACAAGAGGAGATAAACTCAGTGTTCCGTACAATCCTATATTTCCACCCTCGGTAACATTATAGGTATTGTTGGTAACAAAGCCCACTTTGATATATTTGCCTACTTCCTGGTCGAGAGAACCACGCAAAGAAAGACGGTTATACTGTTGTGTAGGTACCACACCTTCTTCATGATAGTAGCCCAAGCCGAAACTGTAGTTGTTTGCCTTACCACCACCCGAAACGCTTACATCGTGACTGGAAACAATACCTGTCTGATAGAATAAATCCTGCCAGTTAGTATCCATATCATCCGATTCATCGATACCGTTAGTATATTTACCGGCAGCTTTACGAAGAGCTGCAAATTCCTTTCCATTCATCATCGGATATTCCTGAGCATCTTTAATACCAAAATATCCATTATAACTTATTTGCGCTTTCTGTTCGGTATAACCTTTATGAGTGGTTACCATAATTACACCATTAGCACCGCGCGAACCATAAATGGCTGTAGACGAAGCATCTTTCAGAATATCGAGGCTCTTGATATCATTCGGATTAATATCAGATAACGAACCGGCAAATGGAATGCCATCCAATACTACCAACGGGTCGTTACTGGCATTGAGCGAACGCGTACCACGCACACGTATCTGCATGGAAGCACCCGGCCTTGAAGAGGTTTGCGACATATCTACACCAGCAACACGTCCTTGCAAAGCGGATGAAATGTTACCCGTCTGTACTGCCCGAAGGTCATCGCCACGCATAGAAGAAATAGAACCGGTAACATCAGAACGCTTTGCCGTACCGTAACCGATAACAACTACTTCTTCCAAAGTTTTTGAATCTTCCTGCAAGGTAATGTTCAATGGGGCAGTTCCTGCCTTTACTTCCTGTGTCACATATCCTATAAAGGAAATAACAAGCACAGCATCCTTCTTTACCTGTAACGTAAAATCTCCATCCAAACCGGTAATAATACCATTGGTAGTTCCTTTTTCTACAACACTGGCACCGATAACTGGTTCACCGAGTGCGTCTTTTACAATACCTTTCACTGTAACATTCTGTGAGAATGCACATAGTGGTATCAGGCATAACAATAATAATAGCCCTAAAGGCTTAAAATAATGATTGGTGCTTTTCATAAAACCATTAATTAAATTAGTGATACAAATTGTTGATTTAAGTCGAGGGGTGTCGCAAAATTGCTTTTTCATGTCTTCATATTATCGAAATTAAAAGTTAAACAATCCTATTATTTAAGGTATTACATGTATTCCTTTTTCAGATATGGCAAATGTAGATTATAAAGAAATGAAACCGCTGTCATGAGGTTACACAAATATAATATGAAGAGTACATAACTTTTCGCTACGTTACAAAACCTTATATATGGGTTACATTCTCATCAGAAAACAAGCAGAGAAACAATACTTTTACAAAAATCAGACTATTTGGAGGCACTTGTAAATCAGCAATTTTTATACTAAGTTTGTATTGCATATCTCATTCATCTAACACTATGAACAGTAAAATAATCAAGTACATCATCATTATACTATTGTTACCGGTAGTTCCGCTAAAAGCGACAGCACAAACGGGAATCTATTACTCTACCAACGGTCAACTCAGTAGTAGCCTCATCAACCAGCTATATCAAGACCATAGAGGTTTTATCTGGATATCTACCGAATTCGGACTGAACAAGTTCGATGGTACTCACTTTATTCATTATAAACACATAGACAATGATTCAACTTCCCTGATTAATAATCATGTAAGAGGTGTTTTCGAAGACAGTTACCGAAATCTATGGATAAGGTGTCTGGGGGGATTGATGCTATACCACCCAGAAACAGACAATTTTGAACTGATAAAAATAGAAGGAAAAGAAGGACGTCATGTAACAAATATCATGGAATTACATAACGGTGAAGTCTGGGGAATCACCACTGGAGATACTATTTTTCGTATAAACCTCACACAAAAAGTAATAGAACCTATTGATGAAATCAACCGGAAACTCCGTTTAAAGAGTTTTAGTTCTATCTACGAAGATACACGTAGGAATCTCTGGTTTATATCAGAGACACAAGGACTCCTTTGCTTTAACCCAAAATCAGAAGAGATACAACACTTCAAATATCCCGATATCCCAGAAAACAACATATCGGCCATCAAAGAAGATCAAAACGGAAATCTCTTTATCGGAACACTAACCAAAGGACTATGCTTATACAACTGGGAAAAGAAGGTATTTCAACCAATTCCATATGAGAATAAGCAAGATCTGCCTATCAAACATCTGGCCTTTACAGAAGGGAAACTATTGATAGGTACGGATGGAAAAGGTATAAAAGCCTACAACCCTGCAACCTACCAAATTGAAGATTATCCAGTCAATGCCGCACCATTCAACTTGGGCACGGCAAAGGTACATAGCATATTGCAAGACAAAGATAAAAACCTATGGTTGGGAATATTCCAAAAAGGTATTGTTTTCCTACCTGCACACAGGGAACGGTTTGAATACATTGGGCACAAGCTACTCCACAATAATCCGATAGGTACAGGATGCATCATGTCCATCTTCAAAGACAAAGATAACCACTTGTGGATAGGAGCAGACAATGAAGGTATCTTTGAGTTAGATACCAATTATAAACAGGTCAGACATTATTCCGGAGATACATCTAGTTCCATATCGAATACAATTACAAGTATTTTCCAGGATTCGGATGGTAATATCTGGTTAGGAGCATACGCCAAAGGTTTGGCTATGCTCAATAAAAAGACAGGTGAATGTAATTACATTCCCCAGCTTCTGCACGAAAAGATTATGAATGTTATTGAAGACGGACAACGCAATCTGTATATTGCTACATTGGGGAGCGGCTTATATACTTACAATTTGGATACAAAAGAACTCCGGCAACACAATGTCCCGCGCCAAGAAGGAGTAGGGCAACAACCAAATGAACTGAGTAATAACTGGGTAAACATCCTTCTTGCAGATCGTAAAGGATTAATATGGATAGGCGGTTATCAGGGAATATCATGTTATGACCCCAAGCAAGACTGTTTCAGTAGGACTAACCAGGTTATACCACGTAGTGTAGGCTATAGCCTCCTCGAAGATAAAGAAGGAAATATCTGGGCAGGTACATCCAGTGGGCTGTATTGCATAAACAATAAGACACAAGAGGTACAAAGATATACCATAGAAGACGGGCTTCCCAATAACATTATTTGTGCAATTTGTGAAGATAGCCAGCAAAATATATGGGTTAGCACTTACAATGGCATAAGTAAGTTTGAAAGAAAAAGAGAATGTTTTATCAATTACTATGCAGGTGACGGACTACAAGGGAATGAATTTACTCATGGAGCCTTCTTTCAGGAGAAGAACGGTAAGATATACTTTGGAGGCAGCGATGGAATCACTTATTTCATGCCAGAGCAGATTATAGAACAGCCGAGAAAGAATGATGTTTATATCACGGACTTCCTTATCTTTAATCAACCTATTAACAAGAATACCTTATCGGGTAATAAACCTATTATTTCAACCGCCGTAATCGATGCTAACATCTTCCGCCTCAGCCATCAGGACAACACATTCTGCATTGTTTTCTCCACATTAAGATATGATAACCCTCAGCAGATAAAATACCAATATAGAATTAAGGAGTTAGGAGAAGAATGGCAAACAACGGAAACAGGAAATAACCAAGTTACTTACAATAAACTTCCACATGGCAAATACACTTTCCAGGTATGCGCCATAGAACATGGTAATACATCGGAAATACGTACCATAAATATCGTTATTACTCCACCCTGGTATTTGTCCGGCTGGGCCTATCTTATTTATTCCATACTATTTATAATAATTGTATTGGGTATTATAAAATACATCCTCGACCGTATCCGCCAACGACAGGAGATGACAGAGCGTAAGCATCAGGAAGAGATTAGTGAAGCTAAATTACAATTCTTTATAAATATCTCACATGAGATACGTACACCGATGACTTTAATCATCAATCCGATTGAAAAATTGCTATCAGAGAACCTTAACCCTGAACTTAACAAAACCTACCTGATGATTTACCGTAATTCCCAACGCATTCTGCGTCTGGTAAACCAGTTAATGGACATGCGGAAAATAGATAAGGGACAGATGTTCATGAAATTCAGAGAAACAGATATCGTAGGTTTCATCGAAGACTTAATCCTGACATTCGAGTACATCGCCAAACAAAAGAACATTCATCTGACATTCATCCATGAAGCCCCTTCATTAAAAGTCTGGATAGATATGAATAACTTCGACAAGATATTGATGAATCTGTTATCAAATGCATTCAAATATACCCCTAATAATGGAGAAATCAATATTACGCTGAAACAAGGCAACAGTAATGTTAATGGGCCACTCAAAGAGTATTTCGAGATCATAATAGAAGATACAGGCATCGGTTTGAAAGAGGACAAGATAGAGCGTATCTTCGACCGTTTCTATCAGATTAATAATGGTTCGGCATATAACAACCTCGGTACGGGAATAGGTCTTCACCTGACACACTCCCTGGTATCTCTTCATCATGGTACTATTACTGCAGAGAATCGCACAGATGGTAAAGGAAGCCGCTTCACCGTGCGCATGCCGTTAGGGAATTCACATCTGGAAGCAAGTGAACTGGAGAGTTTACCCCATATAGAAGAAAAAACTCATATGTTATCTACTAAAGAAAGATTGGAATTTGAGACAGAAATAGCAGACATGGAAAAAGCAACAAGCAAGCCTAAAACCAAATTCAATCTACTGATCGTAGAAGACGAAAAGGAAATTCAGAATTATCTGGTTGAACAATTACAGGATCTCTACAAGATAACAACCTGTAATAACGGCAAAGAGGCATTCAATACAATTCTTTCTACCAAACCCGATCTGGTTATTAGTGACATTATGATGCCGGAAATGGACGGTATTACTTTATGCAAAAAAATAAAACAAAATATAAATATCAATCATGTGCCGGTCATCCTGCTTACAGCAAAAGGTAAACTGGAAGATTATGCGGAAGGTATGGATATCGGTGCCGATGCGTATATGGTAAAACCGTTCAATGTTGAAATCCTTAGAAAGACTATCAGCAATCTTATCACCAATCGAAAATTGCTCAGGAATAAATTCAGCGGTATGCAGCAGCAGGAAGAAAAACTGGAAGTTCTGAATATAAAATCTACGGATGAAATTCTGATGGAGAAAATTATGAAGATCATTAATGATAATCTGGCAGAACCTACACTGGATGTAGAAATGTTAGCTAAAAACGTTGGGCTGAGCCGGGTACATCTCTACCGGAAATTAAAAGAGCTGACTAATCTCAGTACCAGAGATTTCATCCGAAGTATCCGCATCCAGCAGGCAGCCAAGCTCCTAAAGAACAAAAAGATGAATATATCGGATATAGCCTATTCCGTTGGATTCAACAATTTGTCGCATTTCTCCAACTCCTTTAAGGAACAGTTTGGTATGTCCCCTAAAGAGTATATGTTGAAGTATGGTGAATCGGAACTGAATTAATGGTAGGAGTTCCGATATTCCTGCGGGGTAAGTCCTGTTACCTTTTTGAATAAACGGTTAAAGTAGGAATAGTCATCAAAAGAAAGAGAAAAAGCCACGTTCTTCACAGACATCTCATCTGTTACCAGAATGAGTTGTGCCTTTTCTATTTTCTTCTGATTGATATATTTTGAAGGGGTCACACCAGTTTCTTTTTTGAATAAACGGATAAAATGATCTTTTGACAAACATGAATTCTCAGACAGAGTTGTCAGGTCTATAGCCTCATAGATATGTTTGCGTATATAAAGAATAGCTTTCTCTATTCGATCGTCCTTTGTCTCCACTTTAACTTGCGCACGCTTTAAGAAATGTGCCAGTAACTGATATACAATACCACGTGATTCAACCTTATCACATAATGCACGCTGCTTGTTCTTCAGAAGATTCTCCATCAACGTTGAGTTATTATCATAAGTCGAGGGGTCCGATTTAGGCAAACTCATATGAGGATTTATCGCACACAAACGTTGAAACAACGCAAGGTCCAAATCACCGGCAGGTATCTCTACCGGAAATTCCCACTCATCCAATAAATTCGTATCTGATTGATGCTCTTCATAAATATGCAGGTAATAATGGCAGAAATAAGAATTGCATATATAGCTATGTATAGTAAAAGCCGGGATGAAATACAAATAATTTGGTTTCAGAATTTGTATACCTCCCGATAGTTGTATCTGGGCAGTACCTTCTGTTATATAGTACAGGCGCGTGAACGGACTATTTACGTTTTTCCAGTTCCAATCTGCATTGTGTACAGCCAAACCGACATTCAGCACCAAAGGGTGCAATTTATCAACCAATGAAGCCATAGTATATAGTATTTAGTAACTTGATAAAGGTAAGCGATTTTATTAAGTCTTCAAAACGGTTATCGATATTCTCTATATAAAAATCGTTATTATCCTACCATAAAAGGTATTTTCTAACAAAATCATCGATATATTCCAATACAAGCACTTTTTAATCCTATCAAAGCTACTAATTAATCCATATCTTTGCAATGTACAATAGAAACAAAATTAATACCTATGAGAACCAAAATTTTATTAGCATCTTTAGCTCTTTCGATAGGAACATTATCTGCTCAAAACTATCAGGTTCCGGTATCGGAAAAAAATGAACCCATGATGAATGGTAGATTCCAACCTACATGGAGTTCACTGGAGACTTATCAAGTTCCCGAATGGTTTAGAAATGCCAAATTCGGAATCTGGGCACATTGGGGACCACAGTGTGTGGAAGGTTCGGGCGACTGGATGGCACGTTCCATGTATCTGGAAGGATCAGCGGAGTATAAGTATCATGTAGAACACTATGGCCATCCCTCTGAAGTGGGTTTCAAAGACATTATTCCTTTATTTAAAGCTGAAAAATGGAACCCGGATAAATTGGTTGAATTCTATAAAAAGATAGGTGCACAATATTTTTTCGCTTTAGGCAACCATCACGATAATTTCGACCTTTGGGACAGCAAATATCAGGCTTGGAACTCAAAGAATATGGGACCTAAACGCGATATTCTGGCAGAATGGGAACAAGCTGCACGCAAGTATGAACTTCCATTCGGTATCAGTTTCCATGCCGACCATGCCTGGACTTGGTACGAGCCCTCTCAACGTTATGATAGAAACGGCCCCAAAGCCGGTGTTCCTTACGATGGCACACTGACAAAAGCTGATGGTAAAGGCAAGTGGTGGGAAGGATACGATCCGCAGGATTTATATGCGCAAAATCATCCGATGAGTAAAGGAAGTTGGGTAGACGGTATGATACATAGCCAATGGGCCTGGGGAAACGGAGCATCTTTACCAACTCAAGAATATTGTACTAATTTTTATGACCGCACGGTAGATGCTATCAATCGTTACAATCCTGATCTCATCTATTTTGATGTAACAGTAGTTCCATTCTACCCTATCAGCGATGCAGGATTGAAGATCGCAGCTCACTTCTACAATCATAATATGGCCACTCATAAAGGGAAACTGGAGGCTGTCATGCTGAGTAAGATATTGGATGAAAACCAACGCAAAGCTATAGTCTGGGATGTAGAGCGCGGGGCACCCAATGAGATTATGGAGCAACCATGGCAATCCTGCTCATGCATTGGAGGATGGCATTACAATACATCTATCTATGAGAATAACTGGTATAAATCTGCGGCAGATGTTGTAAAACTATTAGTTGACATCGTAAGTAAAAATGGTAATCTGCTGCTCAGTGTTCCATTACGAGCTGATGGTACCTTTGATGAAAAGGAGGAGAAAATATTGAATGAGTTTGGCGACTGGATGAACATTAACAAAGAAGCCATCTTTGATACTCGTCCTTGGGAAATATTCGGTGAAGGACCGATAGCTGAAGCAGATATTAAAATTAATGCACAAGGATTCAATGAAGGATCATATAGCAAAGCGACGGCACAGGAAATTCGCTTCACACAGACTAAGAAGGACTTATACGCTACGGTTTTGGCTTGGCCAACAGAAAAGCAAATACTCATCAAGTCATTGTCTGATGAAAGTAAATTGTTCCCTGGTAAAATTAGCAGAGTGGAATTATTAGGTTATGGCAAAGTTTCATTCACACGTACGGACAAAGGGTTACTTATAAATATGCCTGATAAACAGATTAATAAGATTGCTCCTGTATTCAAAATAAAGAAATAACTCACACTAAATAAAAAGATTGGTTTATCGGCTTTTTTAAGTCGATAAGCCTCAACTATACCTTAAAAAAACAATAATCAATTAAGAATTTATGAAAAACCAATTAACGTATGGACTTTTACAGTCAATGAAAATCAGACTGATTTTATTGATTTGTTGTTTGTCTGGCGCCACTTGGGCACAGACTCAGAGTAATGTCAATGGGCTGATAACAGATTCATCCGGTGAACCGCTAATAGGTGTCAGCATTCAAGTAAAAGGCACTACACATGGTACTATTTCTGATTTAGATGGTAAATTCATGTTGTTAGCTAAGACTGGTGATATCCTTCGTATCAGTTACGTAGGTTATACTCCTCAAGAGATCAAGTTAACAGGTAACCAGCAATTGCGTATCATAATGGAAGAAGATACAAAAAGGCTGGAAGAAGTCGTAGTTGTGGGATATGGCACCCAGAAGAAAGTAAACCTGACCGGATCAGTGTCTTCGATCACAGCAGACGAACTGGCCAATAAACCTGTTATGAGTACAGCTCAAGCATTGGCAGGTTTAGCACCAGGATTAAGTGTACTACAAACTTCCGGCCGACCGGGAACAGGGGCTACAGTAAAAATACGTGGTACAGGTACTTTCTCAAATGCCGGAACAGACCCGTTAGTTCTGATTGATGGGCTATCAGGCAGTATTGATGACGTAGATCCTAATGATATTCAAAGCATCTCTTTCCTGAAAGATGCTGCTTCAGCTTCTATCTATGGTAACCGTGCAGCTAATGGTGTTATCTTAATTGAAACAAAGAAAGGGGTGCAAGGGAAGACTACGATTTCCTATAGTAACTCATTCGGTTGGCAACGCCCGACGGAACTACCGGATTTTCTTCCATCATGGGAATATGCAGAGTATTATAATATGGCCATGCATAATATGGGAAGACAAGATGCCTATCTCCCCGAACAGATACAAAAATTCCGGGACGGATCAGACCCGGACAATTACCCGAATGTCAACCATCTAAAATGGTTACTGGAATCAGGATCAGGATTCCAACATCAGCATAACATAAGCATACAAGGAGGTAATGCCACTACAAGTTATAATCTGTCAGTGGGATATCGCAATCAGGAAGGTATGACAGCCAGAACTTCAAATGAACGTATGACAGCCCTATTCTCGATGAAAAGTGAAATAGCAAAAGGGCTTACCTTGAACTTAAACATCAACGCCTACAACAATAAATATAATGCACCTAATGGTGAACCTCAAAGTATTGACGGTATGATAGGATATACGGTACGTCAAGGTCCTATTTATGCAGGAAAAAAAACAGACGGAAGTTTCGGTTATCAGGACAATTATAGTCCGGAAGCATGGCTTGCCAGCGAATCTTTTGTGCAGAATATCAATCGGAATATCAGTGCTTCCGGACAGCTAAAATGGGATACCCCTGTAGCAGGACTTTCATTTACAGGAAAAGCCGGAGTTAATTATTGGACTAAGTATGATAAAGCGTATCGTGCAGATACCTATTTTGACGAAACTAAAACAGTAGGGCCGGCTACCTTGAATGTTTGGACAGCTAACAACACATATACCACCTTTGAGGCATTAGCTACTTATGAAAAACAAATAAAGAATCATAGCTTTAAGCTATTAGCCGGTACATCAGTAGAACAATCCGCTAACAGAGGTTTGGAAGGCTATAGAAATACATTCCCCAATAATTATCTCTATGAATTGGGATCAGGAGATAAATCAACAGCCACCAATAACAGTTCGTTAGAAGAATATGCATTACTATCTTTCTTCGGACGCATCAACTATTCATTTAAAGACCGTTATTTGCTGGAAGCAAATTTACGCTATGACGGTTCTTCACGCTTTGCAGACGGACACCGTTGGGGACTTTTCCCATCAGTTTCCGCAGGTTGGAGAGTTTCGGAAGAAGATTTCTGGAAGAATTCCGGTGTATCCAATGTTTTTGATAACCTGAAGCTACGCGCATCTTATGGTGTATTGGGAAATCAAAATATTGGTGTATACCCCTATCAACAAACATATAATCTGGGACATGATTATCCTTTCGGTAATCCTGCGGCACTGCAATCAGGTGCTTACATGTCAGTTTACAATAATCCTGAAATCACATGGGAGAAAACAGCTATTACTGATATTGGACTGGATTTTAGTTTATTCAACGGTGCATTTAGCGGTACGGTAGATTACTTTTATAAATATACTTCAGATATTCTGGCACCAGTAGAAGTATCCAGCATCATGGGACGTTCAGTAGGACAATCCAATGTAGGAGCTGTATCGAATAAAGGTATCGAAGTGAATTTAACTTATAACGGACGAATCGGAAACAGTTTCCGTTTCAGTATTTCTCCCAATTTTACTTGGGTAAAAAATGCCGTTGAGAAGCTGGCCAATGGTGCTACAGAAGAAATCAACAACAACCGTATTGTTGGGCAACCTATCGGCATTATCTATGGATATGAAACAGATGGTTTATTTGTAGACCAAGCAGAAATAGATGCAGCCCCTGAGCAATTGGTCGGCAAATCGAACTTGAAACCGGGATATGTGAAATACAAAGATATCAGCGGACCGGATGGTGTACCCGATGGCAAAGTAGATGCACAATATGACCGTACTGTATTAGGAAGCACAACTCCGAAATTCTATTATGGCTTAAATCTATCTGCCTCTTATAAAGGGTTCGATTTCTCAGCTTTACTACAAGGCTTAGGAGGCCATAAGCGTCTGATAGGTTCTTACATGGCCTATGCATTCTATAATGGAGGACAAATACAGAGATGGCAGGCAGACAATTGCTGGACAGAAGCAAACCCTGATAAATGGGCTGAATATCCTCGCCTGGAAACTTTAAACATGAATAATACAAACCTCCAAACATCTGATTATTGGGTACGTAATGCCAGTTTTCTGCGTTTAAAAAATGTGCAAATAGGATATACTCTACCTAAAGTATGGACAAAGAAAGTCGGATTGGAGAATGTGCGCATTTATATAAGTGGCCAGAACCTCTGCTCTTTCAACAGCTTCTATAAAGGGTGGGATCCCGAAAATGAAATAGGTACAGGAGATTCTCCATCGTATTATCCTATCAATAGCATTTATTCATTTGGATTTAATCTCAAGTTCTAAGTTAACCATTCAATACAGAATAATATGAAAAAGATATATCATACATCAGGAATTACAAAAGCCTGCTTATTAACTTTGGCACTATCGTTCGGTGCAATGAGTTGTACGGATTTATTAGATAAAGAACCTCCTTCAGCTATTTCTGATGGAAGTTTTTGGACCGGTGAAGGTGACGCAATGTTAGCACTAACAGGATGTTATCGCTTTCAAACGGGATGGTCACATGACGACTTTGCTACTCCCCAGGGCTTACTTTACTTAGATTTCGCCGGAGGTAATGGTACTGAAAAAGAAAACTTTTCCACTCTGATGGCCAGTTCCAACACAGTAGCTACTAATAGCAATCTTTATTGGTTTTGGGCAAATGCTTATACTCAGATAGCAAAGTATAACACTTTTCTGGATAACATTGGGAACTGCCCAATGGATGATGTCAAAAAGGTAGCCTGGTCTTCTGAAGTAAAATGCCTCCGTGCTTATTTCCTATTTAATCTGGCCTTTTATTATAAAGATGTTCCTATGCCATTGACGACTTTATCAGTAGAAGAGGCAAACTCCATTTCACAAACTTCTCAAGCAGATGTATATACTCAAGTAGAAAATGACCTTAAAGATGCCATTGTTATATTACCGACAGAATATCCATCGGAGGAATATGGCCGCTTTACCCGTGGTGCTGCAAAAACACTTTTAAGCCGTCTTTACCTTGCTCAGGAGAGATGGGATGATGCAGCTAAGATATTAAAAGAGGTGATTGATTCGGAGATATACGAATTAGACCGTAGGAATGGTGAAGAAAGCTACGATAAACTCTTTCAAATAGGTGGTGAGTATAGTCCTGAAATGATATTTTGCATTATGGGAGTGAAAGATATGTATACGAACTCACGTTATCAATATCTGTATCCCGAAGTAGCTTATGGAGGATGGCATCAGTTTTCACCTTACAATGAATTGGTAAAAGAATACTTCTGTATAGATGGAAAGGATATCAAAACTTCGGAAGTGTATGACGAAAATGATCCTTATGTCAATCGTGATTTACGTTTGTACGCTTCTATATTCTTGCCACCGTTAGGAAGCTATTCCGGAACTAAATATAATGATATCATATATGACTGTTTTAAAGGTGCCAATACAGCGGATAGTTATAATAAATTCACCTTATTCAACGGATATTGTCCTAAGAAAGGATGCGATCCTTCTATTATTAATAATTTAGGTTCTACGCCTACCTATACTCCGATTATGCGCTATGCTGAGGTACTTTTAAGTTATCTGGAAGCATTGAATGAATCTCAACCAAGTGCCATAGATCAGGATATTCTGGACCTTACCATTAATGATATTCGCAATCGCGTAAAACTGACAGACATAAAAAAAGCAGATGTACCGACACAAGAACTCGTGCGCGAAGCTATCCGCAAAGAAAGACGTGTTGAATTAGCTTTTGAAGGTTTACGTTATTATGATGTATTACGTTGGGAAATTGCAGAAAAAGAATTAAATCATACATTTACAGGAGTTAAACTATCAGATGATCCCAATGCCCGTAATTATCGAGGGAGCGGAACAGCTGCTTCTCCTGTTGATGAGAATATGTATTATCAGTTTGAGAAGCGTACATGGTCATCTCACAATCGCTATTTCCCAATACCACAGAATGATTTGAATGTCAACAAAAACCTCAAACAGAACACAGGATACAATTAGTTTTCAAATCTACAGATAACTAAGTTATTAATAGGTATGGTTAAGTATCCGGATTTTTTCCGGATACTTAATTTAGTATAAGGGTTTTCTTAATGTAACAAGATTATGAAAGATAAAGGATACAAAATAAAAGAATATCATTGTCCCGTGAAGAGATATTGCCAGACCATGGATTTAAAAAACAATCCTGATTTAATTGCAATGTACAAGAAATGTCACAGCCAAACAGAAGCTTGGCCGGAAATCAGAGAAGGTATTCGTTCAGTAGGTATTTTAGAAATGGAAATATATATAGCAGGACCAAGGCTATTCATGATTGTAGAAACACCACTCGATTTTGATTGGAAAACTGCCATGGATAAATTATCTCACTTACCCAGGCAAGCAGAGTGGGAAAATTATGTATCCAGATTCCAAGAGTGTGTCGCAGAAAGTACTTCGACTGAAAAATGGAAATTAATGGAACGAATGTTTTATCTATACGAATAAAATACTTTAAAAGAATAAATACGAGATGACTATCTAAAATTCTCGTAACTGAAATGTATCATATTTGTTACCATTTCTTCAATTTGCCGCAAAAAGTATGAAACGCAATGTCTTTACTTTTGCGGCAAATTCATTAACGTATCATAACAAGTATGAAACACTTTTTTAGAGTATTTATACTCTTATTCTTATTTACAGCGGTCAGTAATCTGATAAAAGCTGACGAGAAAACAAACGTAGTAAGACAAGGCACTGTACGCGGTCGTATCATCGACACTTCAAAGCAAACCCTTCCGGGTGCCTCCGTTTATATTGAAAAGCTACATGCCGGTGTGACGAGTGACGTCAACGGCTTCTACACTTTCCCAAATCTGGAACCGGGAACTTACACCGTAAAAGTAAGTTATGTAGGCTACTCACCTGTGGAATTGAAAATAACGATTCCCGAAGGACGTACTTTAGAGAAAGACGTTATGCTGAACGAAGGAGTTGAACTTCAGGAAGTAGTAGTAGGTGGAGCCTTCCAAGGACAACGCCGCGCTATTAATTCACAGAAAAACAGTCTCGGTATCAAGAATGTGGTTTCTGCCGACCAGGTAGGAAAGTTTCCGGACTCTAACATTGGAGATGCATTGAAACGTATTTCAGGCATCAACGTACAGTATGACCAGGGCGAAGCCCGCTTCGGACAAGTACGTGGAACAAGTGCAGATATGAGTTCCGTCACCATCAACGGCAACCGGGTTCCTTCTGCTGAAGGCGACACACGTAATGTACAGCTCGACCTGATTCCTGCGGATATGATACAGACCATTGAAGTAAATAAAGTCGTTACCCCGGATATGGATGCCGATGCTATCGGCGGTTCCATCAATTTAGTAACCAAGAATTCTCCTTATAAACGTTTCATCAGTGCCACTGCCGGAACGGGTTACAACTGGATTAGCGATAAAGCACAGTTGAATTTAGGATTTACTTACGGCGACCGTTTCTTCAACGACAAACTGGGAGTCATGCTTTCCGCTTCTTACCAGAACTCGCCTTCCGGTTCGGATGATGTTGAGTTCGTATGGGACAAGGATGTAGAAACCGGAGAACTCTGCATCACCGACTACCAGGTTCGTCAATACTACGTTACGCGCGAGCGTCAAAGTTACTCCGCTGCCCTCGACTGGGACATTAACGAAAACCACAAACTCACCTTCAAAGGCATCTTCAATAACCGCAATGACTGGGAAAACCGTTATCGTCTCACCGTGAAAGGTATCAATCTGGAAGAGGATGACAACGGTAACGAATATTGTTCTATCAATAACAAAGGTACCATGCGTGTACAGACCAAAGGTGGTACGCCTGATAATCGCAACGCTCGCCTGGAACGCCAACGCACCATGGACTTTACCCTCGGCGGTGAGCACCTCTTCGGCAAGCTTGATACAAGATGGAGTGTCAACTATGCCAAAGCCAGCGAAGAACGTCCCAACGAACGTTACATCGACTATCAGTTGAAGAAACAGAAGTTCAATATGGACCTGAGCGATGAACGCAAACCACTGCTTACTCCACAAGAAGGTTCAACGATGTATCTGAATGATGATTTCAGTCTAAAAGAAGTGACCGAACAACAAGAAGACATTCAGGAGAAAGACTTTAAGTTCAAACTCGACTTCAGCCTACCACTAACAAAAGGAGAATTTGGAAATCACCTGCGCTTTGGTACCAAAGTAGTGCATAAGACTAAGAACAAGGAGATTGACTTCTACGAATATACCCCACTGGATGAAAAAGGTTTCGACAAAGCCAGCCTGGCTGCTGCAGTTGACCAGAACCGTGATGGTTACATTCCGGGAGATCAATATAAAGTAGGTAGCTTCGTTAGCAAAGAGTATTTGGGAGAACTTGACCTGAATAATGCAAGTCTGTTCGAAAAGGATCAAGTGCAAGAGGAACTCGCCACCAATTTTAACGCTAAAGAAACCGTTGCAGCAGGCTATCTCCGTTTCGACCAGAAACTTGGCAAGAAATGGGATCTGATGCTCGGATTACGTCTGGAAAATACACATGTGAAATATTCCGGCAGCCAGTTTGATGCAGACGAAGAAAAGACAACCCGTACACCCTACGAATCTGACAGTTACCTGAATGTACTTCCCTCCGTTCTGGTAAAGTATGATGTAAACGATGACTTCAAGGTACGTGCTTCATTCACTAACACCATTGCACGTCCCAAGTATTCCGCCCTGGCACCTAACATCACAATTAAACGCAGTGACAACGAAATTTCTCTCGGTAATCCGGGATTAAAGCCGACACTTTCCTACAACTTCGACCTGAGTGGTGAATACTATTTCAAAAGTATCGGCCTCGTCAGTGCCGGTGTCTTCTACAAGAAGATCAACGACTTCATTGTAGACCAGACTTTGCGCAATTATAATTATAATGGAACTACTTATACCAAATTCAGTCAGCCGCGCAACTCCGGCAATGCCGATCTGCTGGGTGTGGAAGTAGCCTACCAACGCGATTTCAGTTTCATCGCCCCGTCATTGAAATGCATTGGTTTCTACGGAACATACACCTATTCTTATTCCCGGGTAGATAACTTCAACTTTGAAGGACGCGAGAATGAAAGCGATCTGCGCCTGCCGGGATCTCCGGAGCACACAGCCAATGCTTCACTCTTCTTTGAGAAGTCAGGGTTGAGTATCCGCCTTTCTTACAACTATGCATCCGCATTCATCGACGAAATGGGTTCGGAAAAGTTCTATGACCGTTACTACGATGCTGTGAATTATATGGATGCCAATGCCAGCTATACTTTCGGCAAGAAACTGAAAACAACCTTTTATGCCGAAGCAAACAACCTGCTGAACCAACCTTTACGTTACTACCAAGGCACCAAAGACCGTACGATGCAAAGCGAACATTACGGCATAAAGGTAAATGCAGGCGTGAAAATCAATTTCTAACCGGCATAGCGCCGGAGCAAAGTTTCCCTTCGGCACGAAAACCGGTAAACCACTTAAGTAACAATCAAAAAAAACACCATAATGAAAAAAGTATTATTTCTCCTTTTAGTTATCCTTTTCAGCAATTGGGCAACCGCACAGATAGCGGATTATTCCATATTTGATAAGAAATTCAATTTCTATGTAGCCAATGACCTCGGTCGTAATGGCTACTACGACCAAAAAAACATAGCCGAGTTGATGGGAACTATGGCTGAAGAAATAGGTCCCGAATTTGTAATCGCCACCGGAGATATACATCATTTTGAGGGCGTACGCAGCGTAAATGATCCGCTGTGGATGACAAACTATGAGCTCATCTACTCCCATCCGGAACTGATGATTGACTGGTTTCCCGTACTTGGCAATCACGAGTATCGTGGTAACACACAAGCAGTATTAGATTACACCAACATCAGTCGCCGCTGGACCATGCCCGCCCGTTACTACACAAAAGCATTTGAGGACAAAGGAATCACTATCCGCATCGTCTGGATAGACACAGCCCCCATGATGGACAAATACCGCAATGACTCCGCCACTTATCCCGACGCGTGCAAACAAGACTTGCAAAAACAACTCTCCTGGATTGATTCGGTGCTGACCAATGCCAAAGAAGACTGGATTATCGTAGCCGGACACCACCCCATCTATGCAGAGACTTCAAAAGACGACAGCGAACGCCTGGATATGCAGAAGCGACTCGATCCGATACTCCGTAAGCACAAAGTAGATATGTATATCTGCGGGCACATTCATAACTTTCAGCATATCCGCATACCGGGAAGCAATATCGATTACATTGTCAACTCAGCCGGTTCCCTTGCCCGTAAAGTGAAACCGACAGAAGGAACCATATTCTGCAGTCCTGAACCGGGTTTCTCTGTAATATCTGCGAACAAGAAAACGCTGACGCTACGAATGATCGACAAAAAAGGAAACATACTGCATGCCGTAACACGCAACTCACAGTAAGCTTTTCACAAAGATGCAAGGGTGTTTACTCTAACTGCAAAGTTAATGGGCAGGGAGTAGACACCCTTGCATCTTTTCTTTTTACTTCTCTAAAAGAAAAGCATTAATTGGAAGACTCCTGATAATTCTTATACCAGTCTGTGTAGTCCTTGCCACTCGATTCTACCCATTTCTCGAAATCAGGATATTCTTTATCTATCATCACTGTCTCCGTGACAGGAGTGAAAGTACCGGGTATCGAAATGGCAAACGGGTGTTTCCCATCCTTATTTACATAGTAAGCATCCGCCTCTTTACCTATCTGATCAGAATTTGCCAAGTTAGTAGCTTTAGCCTTTGGCAAATGCACTTCAGTACGATTGTCTTTTCCAGATCCCTCATAGTCCACAATGATATAAGGATTCAATACTGAGTTTCCAACTTTTAGGGCATCCTTCTTCATGACACCAGCAGCAAATGTACGGGTAATCACGAACTTCTGATTTCTTACATCCATAGCATTGGGAAAGAGAATAATAGAATTAGTTTGTGTTTCATCCACAGCACCAGACGGCAAAACGATTTCGCCACGTTGATCTGTAGCATACTGTACGGCAAACGCATTCCTGTTGGTAGCAGCATCATCCCTTTGTACCGGTTCGTAGGTTTCTTTCACCTCACTCACGTAATTGTCTTTATTGAAGGTAATAGAACGATGGTATTCTATGATAACATCATTCAGGTCATAGTCACCTCCCGAAGGCCAGATATCCTCATAGGCAAAAGACAAATAAGTGTTCTCGGTTTCAGAGACTTCCGGTTCATCCGGATCTATGACAGGACGGTCAGGATCAAAAATAGCTTCATTCGGATTAGCGTCAATGCAGAAGAGGACATCTTCATAGCTGGTGTCTCCACCGTCTTCTACGCCATAAACCACAGTACCACCCTCTGCTGTAAGAGAGATAAAGCGGGCTTGCTGACCTTCATAATTCTTATTCCATTCTTTATTGGAGTAAACAAAACTCTTTTTTGTATTTATGGCATCGTCAAGATCATCTTCACCACATTTAAAGCCGTCGGCAATAATAAAGTAACCGATGGTATACCCTGCAGGAAACTTGGTGGAAAGGTGACCTTCATTATCTTGGAAAAGAAGCTGTACCCTCTGGTTCGTTTCCAAAGGAGCATTCTTTTTACCATAATCATAATAACCACCTGATTGTTGTCCTGCGTATTTTTTTGAATAAGGTACATTACCTGTAATCGAAGCATTCGGGAAGATAACGATTTTCGTCACTCCACTGGGAGTATCAGGACATTCATTGGTCTTATAATAATAGTATCCCACTACGTTCTGATTCCAGCCGGATTCAGTTAAAAAAGTGAAGAACAGTTCGGCATCTGTCACGGTTACGGTTTGACCGTGTTCATCCTGATAAGTCTCTGCAATAGTAGTATTGACACGCTCAGTATCTCTCACATAATTTCTATTATCCAGATTACCGGGCTTAGTACTTTTACCTTTCCACAAAGCCTTCTGTACGTTACTGATAAACTTATTGCTAAGTTTACCTTTCTCAATCAGGCCATTAATATCCTTAGCTTTCCCATACCTGTCATCAATCTCCACCAAGGAATACACTTTCTGTGCATTATTGACTGTAACTAACTCCAGTTTTGACTTCGCCCGTGTAGCAGCTGCCGCCCGCGAAACAGCGTCCGTCTCGTTCACCGTCACCTTTCCATTCTCCACATCCGCTTCCACACACATGGGAACACCCCAGGTAGGCGAGAAAACATACACAACTTTAGCAGCCGTAGGCAATTCCACATCGCCAACGAAACGTCCTTTTGCATCCGCAAATATTTTATAAACTGGTTCACCCTGAATAACGAACGAGCCTGTTTCATTATAAGAGACTGGATCTTCTGTAAAGATTTCTATTAAGGCATTACTGCCAATCTCCCCATAGTTGACCTCGAACGCCACATTAGTAGTTGTGGTAAAATCGAAGTATTCACTTTCCGGCTTTAATACGGTCGGATCCTTACCAGGATCATAAACATCTTTATCCATGCATCCTGCCAGTGCGAGCATAGCGAAACACGCACCCATTCCAAGTAATTGATTAACTCTCATCATTTGGTTTATGTTTGTAAAAAAATAGTAGGTTCTCGTTTATCCTGCAAAGATAAAAAATACAATAAATGTATCCAAATAATCAAGGACAAAGTTGCATTTATTATTCATAATATTTATTTTTAGGAAAAGTAGCATAAAAAAGTCATTATTTGGACCTATTTCCCTTCTGTAAGTTTAAGCCGGATAAAGTATAATATCAGACAAAAGAAGAAAGAATATCAGTAGAAAGCACTACATTTGTCGCATTAAAAATACAAACGCTATGAAGAACTTATCTCTCTTTCTGCTACTTTGCCTATTGTTTGTCGCATGTGCCAAAGATGAAGACAAAGAACCGATTCTGGTTACCGACATCGTAATGCCCACACAAGCCAGCTTCAAGCCTGGTGATCCGGTCACAATCAAAGCACAAGGTTTCCAACCCGATGATGACATTATGTTCGAAATCTATTGGCCGCTCCCCGATGAACCTGCCTTGAACTATCAAGGATATGCCCTCGGAGTATCACCCGTTATGATAGAGCAAACCGCTACAAGCATCACCTTCCTGGCGCCCGGCCACTATCCAGCTTCAACCACCAAGGTACGTCTGCGCCGCTCCAGAGACATCATGACACTTGGTGAGATCGCTGTCACCAGTGGTGAAGCACCCAAAGAGTTCCAGCTCTATGGCATCGCCAACTCCCACTCCAGCACGAGTTATGATAATTGCATCGAACACATAAGCCTCACGGATGGCAACACTAAGGGCATCTTGGATCTAACAGAAGACCAGAAAGATTTCTCCTGCGTAGCAAATGTTCCTGAGAGTCAGAACCTCTGCGGAATACAGACTAAAGACGGAGTGCGCCGCGTATTCAGCTACGACCTCTCCATGCGTTTCTGGCAAGATATGGGACTCGAAAATATATTGACCCTGTGCAATGGCAACAGCTCCATAATAGCCGTAAGACAAATATCCCCCAATGAAGTAGTGTTGGCATCTATCGGATCCTGGCCCTATACCCGCAACACAGATCTGGCTCCAACCCGCAAATACAAGCTGCCTGCAAATATAAATCCCGAATCCCTGACACGCTATCCCGGCGTACAGGGCAGTACCAGCCAATTGCTACTCGCAGCCGATAACGGAAACAACAGCTTTACCCCCATCGTACTGGATTTAAGACAAGGTAGCGAGAAAGTATATCCCGATGAATCGATACAGGCTACAGCACTCATTCCTTTCTGGACAGTGATCCACGGAAAAGATACCGGAACCACCAAGTATGTACGTACTGGTGGATACGCCGTAGTTCGAGCTGATAATGGTCAGACCGAACTACGTATTTGGGATTCAACGGAGATGAAGCTGGAAGAGCCTTTCGCCACATTCCCCAATTCGGCACGTTCAGTAACCATGCTTGCCCAAGATACAGAGACGATGAAAATCTATGTATTGTTTGACACCAACCGGAGCGGCAGACTGATTTACGCTTACGACTTAGTAAAGAAGGATTGGCAACGGGTTCCTGACAACTATCCTTATTCGGAAATAGTAATGGCACGATAAAAAACTAAAGTAAATGCTCCTATATGCAGATGGTAAATATTTACAAAAACAAACGTTTGTGAGTTCAGTCGTATATTTAGGGTATCTCAGTCCTATACTTAGGGTACCTCAGTTCCATACTTAGATAGCCTAAGTATAGGACTGAGATACCATCATTACAACTCATCTGATAATCAACCGTTTACAGAACGCACTCTCAGCTTTAATAAATTAAGACAAAAGAGCTATTAAAGATGATAAATTACTTCATCTACTGTCGGGTTATGAGCTAAATTGATACGCGGACAAGGCGGACGAACGCGGATTTTATAAGGCTGAAAGCCTGAGATTACATAGCGTAGGGCAACGCCCTACGTGATTATGTATATCTCTATTTAAGCCCTGAAAGGGCGCAATCAAGCATACACGCTTTATCTCGCCCTTTCAGGGCTCAAAAATGGGGATGTATATTACGTAGGGCGATGCCCTACGCTATATAATGCAAGCCTTTCAGGCTTAAAATTCAGCCCGATAAATTATCATTTAGCTCATTATTATTCCGTTATGATCTGAAATGATTAACCTAATACAAGCACCCGAACATCCAAAGAGGTATTCTGTTGCCATTGCCAGTCTCGATGTCATCAATAGCAAGATAACTATTCGGTAGGTCTGCTATCTGATCGAACTGCGCAGAGAGTTTATTGATGTTCGGTTTGAAGGGAACATTCCCGGCAATAACCATCAAGAGTTTCTTGATCTTCTACGCGGTGGTGTAAGTCGGTTGCAGCAAGTTTTTTATGATAGGAATTTACCAAAGGCTGAATATCTACATAATCCATAATGAAATCAATTAATAAGTTTTGATTGCAAATACAACAAAACACTTTTGAAAAAGCGAATTCTTCTAAGATATTCACCTTTGCAAAAGTGTTTTATTGTATAATGTCTTTTTGAGCATTTCGCAGCGAAGAGGCACACATCTACGTAGAAGACACCGGAAGCCGCTTACAGTAGTACTGCCTTGTGCCGAGAAAGTTATTTCTTCCCCCGAAGATCATCCTTAGGTATCGTCGTCTCACTACCATCTCGCGTAGCAATGTAGTGGGGCGACATGATTTCTATACCTTCTTCATTAAACCGATCCTGAATATTCTGATGCAAATCAGAATAAACCTGTGCCAACTGATTGGCATCTTTAATGTATGCATTCACCTGATAGACCGGATAATAATCCTGAAGTGATGTTTCCAACACAAACGGACGCGGATCATCCACTACTCCGGGAGTATTCAGCGCCGCTTCAATCAGAAGCTGATGTGTCTTCCGCCAGGGAACATCATAACCGATGCTCACTTCCGAATGGATAATCAATCCGTAATCACGTGCCGACTGGCTGAAGTTCACCGTATGCGAAGACATGATAAAAGAATTCGGAATCGTAACCACCTCATTCTTCGGCGTACGGATACGCGTTACCAACGGTGTTTTCTCAATCACATTTCCCGTTGTATCATTCAGCTTAATACGGTCACCCAACTTAAACGGACGCATATACGTGATAACCAGTCCTGCAATGATATTCCCGATCACTGTACTCGATCCCAGCGAAACAATCAATCCGACAAAGACTGATATTCCCTGGAAGACACCCGATTTGGAGCCCGGCAGGTAGGGATAGATCATGGCAATCATAAATGCATAAAGCAGAAAGCGTACTATGTGGAACGTCGGCATAGCCCAGTCGGCATAGAAACCGCCTATCTTCAGCCGTTCCGACTGTATTTCACTGGCAAGATAACGAACCAACCGCACCAGATACTTCACGGCAAGCCATATCACAAAGATGGTAAACAAGTTGGGAATATACTCCACTATACCCAGGAAGATACTCTTTATCGGATCCCAGATATACGAGAACAACTTATAAGCGAGATCTTTGGTTTGAGGGAATATAGCAAAGAGCAATGGCACCGTCAGAATCAACTGAAGCAGCATGACGGCATAGCGCAGCAGACTTGCCAGGAAGACAAGCAGGTTTACCTGCTTCTGCGTGTCCAGCAACTCATAATCCTGAATAGAAATAGGTTTTAGTTTAGTATCTTTCAGACGTTGAATACGGGCTTTCAGCTTATTGAACAGCCAGATAGTGAGCTTAAACAACAGGAACTGACCTACAATTACAAGAATAAAATAAAGAATACGCTTACCAAGCTGCCAAAGACTATGCTCATCCTTCATGACCTTCAGCTTGTCCACTATCACTTTCCGCTTGGCAGCCGCCAACTGGTCTCGTGAACAGCCTTCCCACAGACCATCCTGATCAATAAATGAAGCAAGGACTTTATTCCCGTACATCAGGTCGGTAACAATATCACTGCTTTCCGTATAAACCGAGTCCGGCTGCAAATTGAATTGCTTGCCCAGTTCCGTAATTGCCGCCGCATTCATTTCGGCACGCTGTTGGGGAGTGTGACCGCCGCGCTTGGCAAACAGGTAGTATAAGGTGTCACCTTCCACAACCACAGGAACACCCGGAGTCATTCTTCTGAGCGAATCAATACGTAACCGCTGTTTAGCCAGCTTCAAAGAGTCTGCTGCATCATATTTCAGCTTCATCTGCTCTATCTCCATCCTGAGATTGGCTTCATTCAGTCTTGCCACTTCCAAGTCCTGCCGTGCCTTCAACAGATATATCGAGTCGCTATCCGTCTTCAATGAGGTAGTAGTTACTGCTGAACTATCTTCACCCAGAATATCCCGAACTTTTTCCACCAACTGGGCAGATGTTCCACCTACAGGCAGCAACAACAGCCAAAGACACAACGCACGAATTCCCTTCATATTAAAAGTCCTTAATCAGGTTACTTAAAATTATAAATTGTTTAACGCACCAAACATACGGAATGTTTTTCACTTATCATAAAAGGAATTAATTATATTTGCACAAAAATCAGTATTCTTATGGATATTCTTTTTCTGATTGGGGGACTTCTCCTCATCCTTTTAGGCGCTAATGGACTGACGGACGGGGCTGCATCCATAGCCAAACGTTTCCATATACCGTCCATCGTTATCGGACTTACCATTGTGGCTTTCGGAACATCCGCTCCGGAGCTGACGGTTAGCGTATCTTCAGCTCTGAAAGGCAGTGCAGACATTGCCATCGGAAATGTGGTAGGTAGTAATATCTTTAATACTTTGATGATCGTGGGTTGCACAGCACTTTTTGCCCCTATTGTCATCTCTCAAAATACATTACGCAAAGAAATACCTCTCTGCATCCTGTCTTCCATCGTACTGCTGATTTGTGCCAATGATGTATTGCTGGACCATAGTGCAGAAAACATTCTCAGCACCACGGATGGTTTGCTATTGCTCTGTTTCTTTATCATCTTTTTGGGATATACCTTTGCAATCGCCTTTCAGGGAAAGAAAGAAGGAGAAGCACCCGAAGAAGAAATCAAGCAACTTCCCATGTGGCGGTCTGCCCTATATATAATAGGTGGACTGGCAGGGCTTATCATCGGCGGTAACTTTTTTGTGGACGGTGCCACAGGTATTGCCCGCAGCCTGGGAGTCAGCGAGTCCGTCATCGGGCTGACGCTTGTGGCAGGCGGAACATCCCTACCCGAACTGGCTACCTCTATCGTAGCTGCTCTCAAAAAGAATCCTGAAATTGCTATCGGTAATGTAATCGGAAGCAATCTTTTCAACATTTTCTTTGTATTGGGATGTAGTGCTTCTATCACACCATTACATCTGGCAGGCATCACTAATCTGGACCTCCTGGTACTGGTAGGTTCAAGTATTCTGCTTTGGATTTTCGGACTTTTCTTCGCCAAACGAACCATTACCCGCATTGAGGGCAGCATATTGATACTTTGTTATATAGCTTATACTGTTGTACTTATTTATAATGTTTAAAGTGGTATTTTAAAGATTATCATGTATCTTTGCCCCCTCATTAGACATAAAATTATGGCAATAACAATCAAAAAAGCTTCTACAATGAAAGAATTGAAACGGTTCATCCGCTTCAATTACCGGCTATACAAAGGCAATCCTTACTCCGTCCCCGATCTTTACGACGACATGCTCAATACCTTCAACAAAAAGAAGAATGCAGCGTTTGAATTCTGCGAAGCAGAGTATTTTTTAGCTTACAAAGACAATCAGATAGTAGGACGTGTAGCTGCCATTATCAATCATAAAGCCAATCAGACCTGGGATAAAAAGAATGTCCGCTTCGGTTGGATCGATTTCATCGATGACCCCGAAGTTTCCGACGCACTAATCCGCACAGTAGAAGAATGGGGTAAAGAGCGAGGAATGACTCATATACAAGGTCCCTTGGGTTTCACAGACTTCGATGCAGAAGGCATGCTTGTCGAAGGTTTCGATCAACTCAGCACAATGGCCACCATCTATAACTACCCTTACTACCCGCAACACATGGAGCGCATGGGCTTTGAAAAAGATGCCGACTGGGTAGAATTTAAAATTTATATTCCGGATGCCATACCAGACAAACACAAACGTATCTCCGACCTCATTCAACGTAAGTATAATCTCAAAATCAAAAAATATACATCTGCGAAAAAGATTGCCCAAGATTACGGTCAGGCCATCTTTGAACTGATGAACGAAGCTTATAAACCCCTGTTCGGATATTCCGCCCTGTCACAACGACAGATCGACCAATACGTGAAGATGTACCTTCCTATTGTAGACCTGCGTATGGTGACACTTATCACGGATGCCGACGACCAACTGATTTGTGTAGGTATTTCCATGCCATCCTTGTCCGAAGCTTTGCAAAAAGCACACGGACGGTTATTGCCCTTCGGATGGTATTATCTGCTGAAGGCCCTCTTCATGAAACGCCGTGCCAAAATGTTGGATTTATTACTCGTTGCAGTGAAACCGGAGTACCAGAACAAGGGTGTTAACGCATTGTTATTTTCCGATTTAATTCCGGTTTATCAAAAATTAGGTTTTATATTTGCAGAGAGTAACCCTGAACTGGAGATGAACGGCAAGGTACAAGCCCAATGGGAGTACTTTAAAACAGAGCAGCATAAACGGCGCAGGGCGTTTATTAAGGAAATTAACCATCAGTGATTAACGGTTAGTGATTAGTGATTAACGGCTGACTTTCACGCCACATACCACTAATCACTAATCTCTGATCACTAATCACTATATTAAGTTTATGGAAGAAATCAACGGACTGATGCCCGAAGGCAATGTAGAATATACGGAAGACAACATTCGTCATCTTGACGATATGGAGCACATCCGTGTCCGTTCGGGTATGTATATCGGTCGTTTGGGCGACGGTACGCAAAACGACGACGGTATTTATGTATTGCTAAAAGAGGTAATGGACAACAGCATCGATGAATTCAAAATGGGTGCGGGTAAAAGGATCGAAATAACCATTGAGGAGAATCTGCGTGTCAGCGTACGCGACTACGGTCGAGGTATTCCGCAAGGAAAGCTGATTGAGGCAGTAAGCAAACTCAATACCGGTGGTAAGTACGACAGCAAGGCTTTTAAAAAGAGCGTCGGACTGAACGGTGTAGGTATCAAGGCCGTAAATGCGCTTAGCAACCGTTTTGAGGTACGCAGTTATCGTGAAGGCAAAGTCCGTATCGCCATTTTCGAAAAAGGTATTCTGCAAAGCGATGTCACAGAAGCCTGCAACGAAGAAAGCGGAACTTATATCTTCTTCGAACCGGATAGTACATTATTCCTGAACTATTCCTTCCAGGCTAATTTTGTGGAAATGCTATTGCGTAATTATACGTATCTGAATACGGGACTTTCCATTATTTACAATGGTCAGCGCATCATTTCACGCCACGGTCTGGAAGATTTGCTGAACGACAACATGACCGCACAGGGGTTATACAACATCATCCACCTGAAAGGGGAAGATATTGAAATAGCCTTCACACATACCAACCAATACGGCGAAGAATATTACTCCTTCGTCAACGGACAGCATACTACGCAAGGCGGTACACACCAAAGTGCGCTCAAAGAACATATTGCCCGCACCATCAAGGAATTTTATAACAAAAACCAGGAGTACGCCGATATCCGTAACGGTATCGTTGCCGCCATTGCCATTAACGTGGAAGAACCCCAATTCGAGGGACAGACAAAAACCAAACTCGGTTCGCCTTCCATGTCTCCGGGTGGTGTGAGCGTAAATAAATATGTAGGAGACTTCATCAAGACGGAAGTGGATAATTATCTCCACAAAAACCCATTGGTTGCGGAAGTCATGCTGCAAAAGATACAGGACTCTGAAAAGGAACGCAAAGCAATTGCCGGTGTTACCAAGCTGGCTCGCGAACGTGCCAAGAAGGCCAACCTGCACAACCGTAAGTTGCGCGACTGCCGCTATCACCTCAACGACGGCAAGGGGAAAGACCAGGAGACCGAATCCTGCATTTTCATTACCGAGGGTGACTCAGCAAGTGGTTCTATCACGAAAAGCCGTGACGTAAACACACAAGCAGTATTTAGCTTGCGTGGTAAGCCGTTGAACTCTTACGGGCTGACTAAAAAGGTGGTATATGAAAACGAAGAGTTCAACCTGCTACAGGCTGCCTTGAATATAGAAGACGGTATCGAGGGATTACGCTACAACAAGGTGATTGCTGCTACCGATGCCGATGTGGATGGCATGCACATCCGCCTGCTACTTATAACCTTCTTCCTGCAATTCTTCCCTGATCTGATAAAGAAAGGGCATGTATATATCCTGCAAACTCCGTTGTTCCGTGTACGTAATAAGAAGAAAACCCTTTACTGCTATACGGAAGAAGAACGGCAGAAAGCAGTTGTAGAACTGGGACCGAATCCTGAAATCACCCGATTTAAAGGTTTAGGAGAAATCTCACCCGATGAATTCCAGCACTTCATTGGCAAAGATATGCGTCTGGAGCAGGTAAGCCTGCGCAAGACGGACTTGGTAAAGGAACTGTTGGAGTTCTATATGGGCAAAAACACCATGGAACGACAAAACTTTATTATTAATAATCTGGTTATAGAAGAAGATCTGGCATCATGAGAAGAGCAATCTTTCCGGGAACATTCGACCCCTTCACCATCGGGCATTCCTCGGTAGTGACCCGCGCGCTGACTTTTATGGATGAAGTCATCATTGGGATTGGAATTAATGAAAATAAGAATACCTATTTCCCTATCGAGAAGCGCGTGGCAATGATACAGAACTTCTACCGGAACGAACCCCGCATCAAAGTATACTCTTATGATTGCCTGACGATTGATTTTGCACAACAGGTAGATGCACAGTTTATCATCCGCGGCATCCGCACCGTGAAAGACTTTGAATACGAAGAAACCATTGCAGATATCAACCGCAAACTGGCAGGTATTGAAACGATCCTGCTCTTTACCGAGCCCGAGCTGACGTGCATCAGTTCGACGACCGTCCGTGAGTTGTTACAATTCGGCAAGGACATCAGCCAGTTCATTCCCGAAGGAATGGAGATTTAGTGATTAGTGAATTTAATGATTAGTGATTAGTAAAAAGAATAATGAAGAAACTCCTTATCTTTATAATATGTATATGTGGTGGCATGGCTTCCATGCAGGCACAAAATACGGGTAATGCGGCAGCAATCCGCAAGTTACAAATGGCAGAATTTGCTATAGCCAACCTGTATGTAGACTCGGTAGACGAAAACAAACTGGTGGAAGAAGCCATTATCCGTATGTTGGCACAGCTCGACCCGCACTCCACATACAACAATGCCGAGGAAGTGAAGAAAATGAACGAGCCTCTGCAAGGTAATTTCGAAGGTATTGGTGTTCAGTTTCAGATGATAGAAGATACTTTACTGATTATACAGCCCGTGAGCAACGGACCGTCCGAAAAAGTAGGCATACTGGCAGGAGACCGTATTGTAGCTGTAAACGACAGTGCCATTGCAGGTGTTAAGATGTCCACAGAAGATATCATGACGCGCTTACGCGGTCCCAAAGACTCGGAAGTTAAACTCACCATCGTCCGCCGCGGAGTAGATGATCCTTTATATTTCACCGTAAAACGGGATAAAATTCCTATTCTCAGCCTGGATGCATCTTATATGATACAACCCAAGACAGGCTATATCCGCATCAACCGCTTCGGCGCCACTACCGCCGAAGAGTTTACAACAGCTCTTAAAGAATTACAGAAACAGGGAATGAAGGACTTGATACTCGACCTGCAAGGTAATGGAGGCGGATACCTGAACGCGGCCATCGACCTTGCCAATGAGTTCTTGCAACAGAAAGAATTGATTGTATATACCGAAGGAAGAGCCGCCCAGCGCAGCAACTTCTACGCCAAAGGTACAGGTAACTTCAAAAACGGTCGCCTCGTTGTATTGGTGGATGAATACTCTGCTTCTGCCAGTGAAATCGTTACCGGTGCCATACAGGACTGGGACAGAGGAGTTGTTGTGGGCCGCCGTACTTTCGGTAAAGGCTTGGTACAGCGCCCCATCGACCTGCCCGACGGTTCCATGATACGCCTGACTATTGCCCGTTACTATACCCCTTCCGGACGTTGCATTCAAAAACCGTATGACCATACAGCTAATCTGGACAATCCCAGACTTCAAGGCGAGGATACCCAGGAGAAATACAATATGGATCTGATAGAGCGCTTCAACCGTGGAGAGATGATGCATGCTGACAGCATCCATTTCCCCGATTCACTGAAGAATTCTACAAAAAAACTGAAACGTACCGTTTATGGTGGCGGTGGTATCATGCCCGACTATTTCGTACCCATTGACACCACTCAATACACCGATTATCACCGGAATCTGGTTGCCAAAGGTGTTGTTATCAAAGCAACCACGAAATACATCGAAAGCCACCGGAAAGAATTACAGGAACAGTACAAGAAGTTCGATACCTTCAACAATAAGTTTGAGATAGACGAGCAGATGCTTGCAGACATACGCGCTGCCGCCGATAAAGAGAAGATCGAGTTCAATGAAGAGCAATACAACAAATCGCTTCCGCTGATAAAAACACAGTTGAAAGCCCTGATTGCCCGTGACCTGTGGGATATGAACGAATACTTCCAGGTGATAAACACCACGAACAACAGTGTGCAACAGGCACTAAAAGTACTGAACGAAAAGATTTACGAGAAGAAACTACCGCTTTAATTACCGAATAACCACTTATTCAACCAGCGGTTCACATAGATATTTACTACCGCACATCCCGCTCCGATGACTGCACCTGCCAGTACATCGGACGGATAGTGCACACCCTCATTCATACGGGACATCCCGACAGAACAAGCCCATAAAGCCGAAGGACCTATCACATACCATTTCGGATACTTCACGCAAAGCGAAGTTGCCAATGCAAAGGCTGTTGCCGTATGTCCGGATGGGAAAGAAGGACTGGTCTCATGACTATAAGCATGAACCCGGTCGGGATAACGGTCGAACGGACGTTCACGGTCTATAAGATATTTCAAGCCGTAAGTCACCACAAAAGCACCGGCAACACTGGTACCTACATACACAGCATCCTTCAATAATTCACGGTCTTTTTTCACCCAGGCAGCCAGTGCCATCGCCACAGGAACTCCAACGGCTATATAAGGTTCAGTACGAGAAATTATTTTATTATAATTGCGAATAAACTTACCATCCCAACTGTTTATTTTATGCAAGGTATTGATGTCCCAATTTTGTGCAGAAATACTGAGTACAACTAATGATGCAAAAAATACAAAAAAAATAGTTCTCTTCATGCAGTCTTTCTTATAGTTTGCAGCAAAGATAGGTGATTTTGTTAGAGTATTCACAAAAAAATTCTATCTTTGTTGCCATAATTTTAGTAATTCGTCCTATATTTCATGACAAAAGACACTCTTTGCGCACGGCAAGTAGATTGTACTCTATGCCCGAAAATTTCTGATGGGACGTTGGTACTTCGCCAACATCCCCAGGGGCAGCATTTCTCAGCGGAGAAGTGCACCCAGAACTGCATGATCTTTATGTTAAAGGGTGAGTTGCTGATAAATAGTAACGAATATCCGGGCACTACGCTCCTAAGCAGACAGTGTGTATTACAAGCCATCGGCTCAAAAATGGAGTTATTGGCACTGACTGAAGTGGAATACATCGCCTATTGGTTCACGGAACTTCCGCTTTTATGCGAAGACCGCTATAAAGAGATCTTGGAACGTTCCGAAGCTCCACTGATTTACACACCGTTGCTGGCTAACGCAAAACTGGAACGACTGCTACATGATATCGCCGACTATTTTAAAGAACAACCTTCCGCTTGCGGGAAATATCTCGATATCAAGCGCCAGGAACTGGTTTACATTCTAACCTGTTATTATCCACTACGCCAGATAAGTACTTTTTTCTATCCTATCAGTACTTATACGGAAAGTTTCCATTATTTCATTATGCAAAACTACGACAAAGTGAAGAATGTGGAAGAATTTGCCCATTTAGGAGGATATACCACCACCACTTTCCGTCGTTTGTTTAAAAATATGTATAATGTTCCGGTGTACGAATGGATACTGGACAAGAAGCGTGAAGGTATTCTGAACGATCTGCAATTCACCAAGCAACGTATCTCTGTAATTAGCGCACGCTATGGTTTTGATTCCCTGTCACACTTCGCTCATTTCTGTAAGGACTCCTTTGGGGATACCCCCCGTTCACTACGGAAACGCGCTGCCAGTGGAGAGAAAATCACTATTATAAAAGAAAAAAGTGACGACTCAGCAAGGGAACAAGGTGACGAGGAAGGGTAACCCTTTTCTCGTCACCTTGTTCCCTGACTGACTTGTCAACTTCTGTCTATTCTCCTAATTACGGAATTATTTCTTTAATTCCTTGTTTAATCAATGTTTTTCTTCTATTTTTGCGGGAAATTAAAGTAAGACCCTAAGTAAAAGTAAATTTTCTAACTATTAAATAATTTAAATTCAATCATTTATGTGGTTAAGTAATTCATCTGTAGGAAGGAAAGTGGTGATGAGCGTTACCGGTATCGCCCTTGTCCTGTTTCTGACGTTTCACATGGCGATGAACCTGGTTGCATTAATCTCGGCAGAGGGATACAACATGGTTTGTGAGTTCCTGGGAGCAAACTGGTATGCCTTGGTGGCTACGGTAGGTCTGGCTGCCCTTTTCATTATTCACATCATCTACGCTTTCTGGCTGACAATGCAGAACCGCAAAGCACGCGGTACCGAACGTTATGCTGTAGTTGATAAACCCAAAACCGTGGAATGGGCTTCTCAGAACATGCTCGTACTGGGTCTTATCGTAATCGTAGGTCTGGGTCTGCACCTGGTAAACTTCTGGGCAAAAATGCAGCTTCCTGAGTTGATGCACAACATGGGTATGCAAACCGATGCTGCCACACTGGCATATGCAGCCAATGGTGTTCATCACATTGAAAACACATTTGGCAATCCGGTATACGTAGTGCTTTACCTCATTTGGCTGGGCGCACTGTGGTTCCACCTGACTCACGGTTTCTGGAGCTCTATGCAGTCTCTGGGCTGGAACAACAAGGTATGGATTAACCGTTGGAAATGTATCTCCAACATCTACTCTACTATCGTCGTTGTATGTTTCGCCTTGGTAGTTGTCGTATTCTTCGCAAAATCATTGTGCGGCGGTGCTTGCTAATTTGTAAATTGTAAACGATTAAAATGTAATAGCATTATGACTAAGATAGATTCAAAAATTCCGGAAGGACCAGTAGCAGAGAAATGGACCAACTATAAAGCTCACCAGAAATTAGTGAACCCGGCTAACAAGCGTCGCTTGGATATCATCGTAGTAGGTACAGGTTTGGCAGGTGCTTCTGCTGCCGCTTCACTTGGTGAAATGGGTTTCAGAGTATTCAACTTCTGTATTCAAGACTCTCCCCGCCGTGCACACTCCATCGCTGCACAGGGTGGTATCAACGCTGCAAAGAATTACCAAAACGACGGTGACTCAGTTTACCGTTTGTTCTACGATACAGTAAAGGGTGGTGACTATCGTGCCCGCGAAGCTAACGTTTACCGTTTGGCTGAGGTTTCCAATAGCATCATCGACCAGTGTGTGGCACAAGGTGTTCCTTTCGCCCGCGAATACGGCGGTCTGCTGGATAACCGTTCTTTCGGTGGTGCTCAGGTATCACGTACGTTCTATGCCCGCGGTCAAACCGGACAGCAGTTGTTGCTGGGTGCTTATTCAGCATTGAGCCGCCAAGTAAACGTAGGTACCGTAAAACTGTATACCCGCTATGAAATGCAGGACGTTGTTCTTATCGACGGACGTGCCCGCGGTATCATTGCAAAGAACCTCGTTACCGGTAAACTGGAACGTTTCGCTGCACACGCAGTAGTAATCGCTACCGGTGGTTACGGAAACGCATATTTCCTGTCTACCAATGCAATGACTTGTAACTGTACAGCTGCTGTTTCTTGCTACCGCAAGGGTGCTTGGATGGCTAATCCGGCTATGGTACAGATTCACCCCACTTGTATTCCTGTTCACGGTGACAAGCAGTCTAAATTGACTTTGATGTCAGAGTCTCTGCGTAATGACGGCCGTATCTGGGTTCCGAAGAAGAAAGAAGATGCCGTAAGACTTCAGAAGGGTGAAATCAAGGGAAGCGATATTCCTGAAGAAGACCGCGACTATTACTTGGAACGCCGCTATCCGGCATTCGGAAACTTGGTTCCACGTGACGTTGCCAGCCGTGCTGCTAAAGAACGCTGCGATGCAGGTTTCGGTGTGAATAATACAGGTCTGGCAGTATTCCTCGACTTCTCTGAGGCTATCAGCCGCTTAGGTATCGATATCGTTCTTCAACGTTATGGTAACCTCTTCGATATGTACGAGGAAATCACTGACGTGAATCCGGGCGAACTGGCAAAAGAAATTGCCGGTGTGAAATATTATAATCCGATGATGATCTATCCGGCTATCCACTATACAATGGGTGGTATCTGGGTTGACTACGAACTGATGACTTCTATCAAAGGTCTGTTCGCTATCGGTGAATGTAACTTCTCTGACCACGGTGCAAACCGCCTCGGTGCTTCTGCATTGATGCAAGGTCTGGCTGACGGTTACTTCGTATTACCTTACACTATTCAGAACTATCTGGCCGACCAGATCACAGTTCCCCGCTTCTCTACCGACCTGCCTGAATTTGCAGCAGCAGAGAAAGCAATTCAGGACAAGATCAACTGGATGATGAACATCAAGGGTAAGAAGTCTGTAGACTCTATCCACAAGGAACTGGGCCACGTAATGTGGGAATATGTAGGTATGGGCCGTACAGCAGAAGGTCTGAAGACCGGTATTGCCAAACTGAAAGAAATACGCAAGGAATTCGAAAAAGATCTGTTCATCCCGGGAGATAAGGAAGGCATGAATGTAGAGTTGGATAAGGCTATCCGCTTGTACGACTTCATTATCATGGGTGAATTGGTTGCATACGATGCTCTGAACCGTAACGAAAGCTGCGGTGGTCACTTCCGTGAAGAATACCAGACTGAGGAAGGCGAAGCAAAACGTGATGATGAGAACTTCTTCTACGTTGCTTGCTGGGAATATCAAGGCTCCGACGAAAAAGCTCCTGAACTGCTGAAAGAACCGCTGGTTTACGAAGCAATCAAGGTACAAACTCGTAACTATAAGAGCTAATCGGGAAGTTGAACATTTAAAGAATTAAAGAAAATGGATAAAAATATAAGTTTCACACTGAAAGTATGGCGCCAGAAAGGCCCAAAGGCAAAAGGCTCTTTTGAAACATACCAAATGAAAGATATCCCCGGTGACACTTCATTCCTCGAAATGCTGGATATCTTGAATGAACAACTGATTTCTGAAGGTAAAGAACCGGTTGTATTCGATCATGACTGCCGCGAAGGTATCTGCGGTATGTGTTCGCTCTACATCAACGGACATCCTCACGGTCCTGCAACAGGTGCTACCACCTGCCAAATTTATATGCGTCGTTTCAACGATGGCGACACTATCACTGTTGAACCTTGGCGTTCTGCCGGTTTCCCGGTAATCAAGGACTTGATGGTAGACCGCACAGCTTATGACAAGATCATGCAAGCAGGTGGTTATGTAAGTGTGCGTACAGGCTCTCCTCAGGATGCCAACGCTATCCTGATTCCAAAGCAGATCGCTGACGAAGCTATGGATGCTGCAGCTTGTATCGGTTGCGGTGCTTGTGTAGCTGCATGTAAGAATGGTTCTGCTATGTTGTTCGTTTCCGCAAAAGTTAGCCAGTTGAACTTGCTGCCGCAAGGTAAACCGGAAGCATTGCGCCGTGCAAAAGCTATGTTGAGCAAGATGGACGAACTCGGATTCGGTAACTGTACCAACACTCGCGCTTGCGAAGCTGAATGTCCGAAGAACATTTCTATCAGCAACATCGCTCGTTTGAACCGCGACTTTATCATCGCAAAACTGAAAGACTAATCAGCCCTTTCTACATTTGATTAATATCACCAGAACTCCTCTGCCGGGAAACCGACAGAGGAGTTCTTCTTATGTAAGCCCGGGAAGTAACTTTCACCTCTCCTTATTTTCAGCCGGTTTCATCTTGCTGAAAATCTCCTGATATCGTACTATCAGTTCCAGATTCATTTCAATGATATAATTGTCTTCTTCACTACTTTCGAATTAGTCCCTATCATTATCTCAAATTTACCAGGCTCCATAACATATTTCAAGTTCCTGTCCATGAAGCAAAGATCTGCCGATGAAAGAATAAACGTCACCTCTTTTTCTTCACCCGGATTTAATTCAATTTGCTGAAATCCCTTCAACTCCTTAACAGGGCGTGTTACGGAGGCCACCAGATCGCGGATATAAAGTTGTACTGTCTCCTTTCCTCTATATGCTCCGGTGTTTTTCAACTTCGCAGACACCCGGATTGTATCCTCCATTGTATATACATTGGCAGAAGTCTTAGGCTCCGACAACTGAAATGTAGTGTAACTCAATCCGTAGCCAAACGGATAAGCAGGTTCAAAATCGATATCCTGATACCGACAAGAATAAGCAACCGTTTTACTTTCCGGCCTTCCGGTACTTTTATAATTATAATAGATCGGAATCTGTCCCACATGTGCGGGAAAAGTCATGGGCAGTTTGCCGGAAGGATTATAATCACCCGAGATGATATCAGCTATGGCATTCCCGCTTTCGGTTCCCAGCCACCAAGTCAGAAGAATTGCATCGGCATGAGGCTCCATATCATTAAAAATCATTGGCCTACCGCCCATCAGTAAAACAATAACCGTCTTACCCGTTTTCTTCAACTCCTTCACCAGCAATTGCTGATTGGCATTGACGGTAATGTCAGCCCTCGACTTTGCTTCTCCACTCTGATTGAATCTTTCACCTATGGCCACTACTATAACATCAGCACAATTGGCAATTGCCCGGGCCTCAGAAAGCCGTAAATCATTTGTTTCCAAATCATATCCATCGGCATAATCGACCGTTACATTAGGAAAACGTTTTTTCAGGCCCTCATACACGGTCACAACTTCTTTCTCTACACCTTCATTCGCCCAAAAGCCCATCATATCCTTTTGAGAATTAGCCAAAGCTCCTATCAATGCAATTCTTCTGCAAGACGGAGACAAAGGAAGAGTTTGTTTCTCATTCTTCAATAAGACAACGGACTTTCTTCCGGACTCCCGTGACAAATCCCTGAGGCGGGTGTTCAATACGGTTTTCTTTTCCCGTTCTTCGTCACAATAGCGGTACGGATCATCAAAAAGTCCGAGTTGAAACTTCTTCAGCAAAATACGCTTTACTGCTTCATCAACATATTTAATGTCCACAACACCTTCTTCCACCAACTCTTTCAGATGTTTATGATAAGCTCTCGACTCCATGTCCATATCACATCCGGCATGAATAGCAATCTCCGCCGATGTCTTCAAGTCGGATGCATATCCATGGGCAACCATCTCTTTGACCGATCCCCAATCGGAAACAATAAAACCTCTGAAAGCCCATCCTTCTTTAAGGATATCGCGTTGTATATATGCATTTCCCGTAGCCGGAATACCGTTTATGTCATTAAAACTATTCATAAAAGTTGCCACACCGGCATTTGCAGCTGCTCTGAAAGGAGGTAGATAAGTATCGTGCAGCGTCAAGTCAGAAATGTCTACCGTATTATAGTCCTTACCTGCAATGGCTGCCCCATATGCTGCAAAATGCTTGGCACAAGCCATTATCGTATGAGTATCCGCCAGATCACTTCCCTGAAAGCCCCTTACCCGCGCTTCGGCCACTCTGCTACCATACCAGGTATCTTCGCCCGCTCCTTCCATTACACGCCCCCATCGTGCATCACGGGTTATATCTACCATCGGAGCAAAAGTCCAGTGAATACCTTGTGCAGAAGCTTCCTCCGCAGCACCGGCTGCTGTTCTTTCCATCAAATCCAGATCAAAGCTTGCCGCTTCACCTAAAGGAATGGGATAGATAGTACGCAGACCATGAATAACATCCTGCCCGAACAGTAATGGAATGCGGAGACGGGACTGCATGGCATAATTCTGCATCTCGCGCGTATATTTTACCCCCTTAATATTGAGCATGGCTCCGACTCTACCCGCCTTGATCTGCTCTATTTTAGTAGCATCTTCCACCACCGGTCCTGTTGCCTGCCAGTTGCCGGTATATTGATTTAACTGCCCGATTTTCTCATCCAGTGTCATCAGGCTGAGTACAGAATCGACCTTCGAACTATAGTCGTACATAAAGTTATTTCCCGACTGGGCACTACATGCCAACCAACACATCATTAATACAAAGAATACTCCTGTATTTCTGTATACGCAAACTCTTTTATTCGTAATAAACACCATAGATAAAAATGATTTATTGAATAGAACCGTTTCAACTTTAATTTGTCCTAAAGCCGAAACGGTTCTTATATGAATACCTATCAAAATCCAACTATTTACTTCTGCGAATCAAAGTAACGAGTGAGTGTGTAAGCCTGCTTGTTTACTTTCTCCATTCGCCGCAATAAAGGTAACCAAGGAGAATATTCGCTGTCTACAATTCCTTTGTTGGAATCCCTGTTGGAAGGGTCTGTTGTCAAATCCTCCGGATCATTATCCTGATACCTAAACCAGTGCCACCCTACCGAGTATGGATTGCGGAGCAACTGTAAACAGAAGTTTTCGTAAAAGATTCCCCGGTCATCCTGAGTCGGCACATTCCATCCCGCACCGGTTGCATTGGGCAAACCGGAATCTTCTCCTTTCACATACCATTCGGTAATCAGAAAAGGTTTACCCGACCATTCTCCCCAGTTATTCATCCGTTCCTGTTCCGGCTGCCACTGGCGGTAATGATTTATAGAAATAATATCCATATACTTACCTGCTACCTTAAAGATAGCCGGATTGGTAAGTTCCTGATTCTTATCCTGATTAAACCGGCAACCGAGATACATGTGATTAGGATCTATACGACGCAACACCGAAGTCACTTTCTGCATATACGTCTCGAAGAAGAAGGCGGAAAATGCAAGACGGTCTTCCTCGGTAATATCCGCCACAGTTGCTTCCTTCCCTTTTCGTTCATCCAACCATTTCCGTGCTGCCAGGTATCCCTGTTCATCTTTAGCCAGAAAGTTAAGATGACGGTCCAAAGCATCAGTATACCAAGGTAATTCATTGTCTGTAAAATAGCCCAACAGGCAAGGATCGTCTTTATACCGTGCCAACGGAGCAAGAGCCTGCTCTACATATTTGTCAAACTCATTATCGAATACCATAGGCAGATTGAATCGATACCCCTGCCAGCCGGCTACCTTATAGGCACCTCTATACTTCTTCACATGCTCATGCTTATAGTTCCCCATAGGGTTGACAATCAGTGTATAGACCAATGGCGTTTGACTGGTACGGATATCTTCCACTGCCGACCAGGCTCCGACGCCATTAAATCCATACGAACGTAACATTTCTGTCTCCGCCTTCACCCACTGGGCACGCGTACCAAATTTTTCCTGAAATGCAGACTGTTGCTTCTCCGAGGTTCCAGGCGCAAATGCTACTACTGCCCGGTGATGGAACGGATACCCTTCGGGATCAATAATCCACCATCGCCCATTGATCTTCTCTGTACGGAAAAAGCCGGTTGCCTCCTGGCGGTTCGTCTTATATCCTCCGAACACAGACAGGACTGGTTCCTTTTTCTTTTTGAATCCTTTCAGGTTATCCACAGTATGTGCCTCGTAAGGTGTCCAGTTCTCCACAGTGCTGTTGGCACGTGTCTGTACCTGGACTGTTTTACCAGACTGGGCAAACAGCACTGAAGAAGCAAAAAGAGATAACAAAAGTATGGTTACTATTTTCATACTCATTTAATATTGCGGATTCTGCGGGAAAGTTCCCATTGCATCTATTTGCGCCTGCGGGATCGGCCAGCGCACCATATAATCTTTCATCGTCGTGCCCTGAATACTACTGGTTGTACTGCCGAAACGATGGTACTTATTCACCTGTTCCACCAACTTGCCGATACGTTTGAGGAAGAACCAACGTTTGCCTTCAAAGCACAACTCACGCGCATATTCATCCATGATGGTCTGAAGATCAATGGTAGTAGCCTCTTCAAGTCCGGCACGCAGACGTATAGCATTGAGATATTCCAGTGCCTTTTCCGTATTTCCTTTCCGCCAATGTGCTTCGGCACCCAAAATATAAGTATCCGCCAAACGATAAGCAATGAAGGGTTTGTAGGACAAGGCGCGTTTAGCCGGTTTGCTCAGGTCCCGATATTTCATCAGGCTCCAAGTGTACTGGCGCAGCTGAGTAGAATACGGGGGATCACCCGGTAATTTCTTTTCATAATAGACTGAAGCGGGGTTGTTTCCGTACAGCGTATCCGGATAGAAATAGAACTGTAAGCGCTTGTCTTTATCCTTGTCATACAATGAACGGAGATACTCATTCGGATACGTCCACCCGTAAGCGTTTCCTCCATAGTTGGCTTCCTCAATGATAGGCGCTACAGGATCTCCCGGAATGGTGATCTCATAGAAACGGGCTTGGAAACAAGCTCCCAACACATGACCATCACCTCCTGCCAATGTATGGCTGCCTCCGGATAACTCATCGAACTGCCACGCCATCAGACTCTCGCTATGGTTTACATTATTACCGAATATTTCGCTGATACCTACCAGTTTGTGATGTCCGTCTGTAATTATCGCATCAGCCTGTGCTGCTGCCGTAGTGTAATCTTCCTGCCACATAGCCGACTCAGCACGCAACTGACGGGCTAGGCCCAATCCGATAATTCCTGGATCCACTTTATATTGCAAGTGCTTGATGGCATAATCGAGGTCTCGGTCAATAAAGGCATATACATCCTTCTGGCTAGCCGGTTTATACTCTACTTCGTCAAACGCATTGTCCGGAGTTGTCGGTATGCTATCCAACAAGATATTGTCGTAAGTAGAAATCAGTCTGAGGTATGCCCAAGCACGAATCACACGGGCTTCCGAAACGATTCGCTCACGGGTTTCAGTTTGCATACTAATACCGGGTGCGGCATCAATAATGGCGGAAGCACGATCAATCATCTGATAGGGGCGGTTCCACATCTCGGCCGGCATGGCATTTGCACGCATATTGGAACGATACATTTCCGCTTCATTCCATGTACGCACCATAGCCAAGTCTGTGGCACAATAAAACCAGTAAGCTCCGCGTGCATCCGAATCATTGAAACGGAAAAAGCGGCGAGAGAGGCCGTATAGTCCATTCAGACCGATTTCCAGTCCTTCTTCGCTCTCATAGAGCGTTGAACTATTAATCTTGTCGAACTGTGTTTCTTCCAGCCAGGAATCACAAGAGGTATTGACTACCAATAATCCGATGATAAGAAATAATATATAATTTTTCATTATAGTTATATCATTAAAATGTTGAATGTATGAAATTATATCTCTGACTGCCTTCCGATCAGAAACCAAGCTGCAAACCGAAAGTCAACGTACGGGCTTCGGGATACTTGTCAGCGGGCTGTTCGGGACTGTACGACTCATAATCTGTCAATGTTAACAGGTTTTGTCCGGTAAAGTAGAACCTTACATTGCTCAAGCGCACTTTTGCAAGCCATGTCTTCGGCAGGGTATATCCTATCGTTATATTCTGCAAACGCACATAAGAGGCATCCTGACGAGCTATACTTCCCATTTCGAGGGCTCCATTGGTTGTAGGCCGCGGGAAGTTACCGGTAGGATTTTCCGGTGTCCAGTAATTCACCTTCACACCGTTGAACACTGCACGCATATTACCACCATAATTATAATCTGCCAGGAACGGATTGTATTTGGTTATTCCCTGTACAGTATAAATATCCATGGAAAAGTCAACATTCTTATATCTTACCGATGCATTGAAAGAACCATTCCACTTAGGGAATTGTGAAACCAGTATTTTGTCATCGTCGTCCAACTTACCGTCGCCCGTGCGATCTACAATTTTAATGTCTCCGGGTTGAGCATTGGGTTGTGCTGATTTAGGAATCTCATCAATCTCGTCTTCCTGCCAGATACCGGCTACTTCGTATATTTTGGATACATTGATAGGTTGTCCGATATACCAGTTATTAATAGGATAATCATCTTCTTTGCCATCACCATCCAGGTCACCGAACAGCTTTATAATCTTATTGCGGTTACGTGCAAAAGTCATTCCCAATTGTACATCCCAATCCTGACTCTTTACCACAACACCTTCTAACTGTATTTCAAGACCTCTGTTCTGAATCTCTCCGATATTGTCCTTGATGGTAGAATATCCGGTAACCGAACTGATAGACCGGTCTATTAGCAAATCTTTCGTACGGGTATTATACCATTCCACAGTACCGGACAAACGATTATTAAAAAATCCAAAATCCACAGCCAGATTCAGAGTCGTAGAAGTTTCCCACTTCAGCTTAGGATTCGAGAGAACAGCTCCCGGCGTATATCCTGTCAGTTTCTTCGTGGTATAATAATCCCACTGGTCGGCAGATGCAATACTACCATAAGGCTGTATCGCTTCATTTCCTACGCTACCATAGCTACCACGTAATTTCAGGTTCGTAAGTTGCTCAAAGTTTTGCATAAACTCTTCCTGATACACATTCCATCCCAATGCCATGGCAGGAAAAACAGCCCATTTGTTTTTAGCACCGAATACGGATGAGCCGTCACGACGCCCACTTACGGTTACATAGTATTTCGAAGCGAAATCATACTGCATACGTAGAGCGGTAGAAACAAGACGGCGTTGCGACGCACTTAAAGTAGGTATTACTTTCCCGGCTGCTTCAATGCCATAGACACCCAATAAGTCATTCGGAATTAGCGATCCGGCCATCTGATTGGAATGTTGGTTACGCTCATTCCAGCTCTGAATCAATGTACCGGATACGTGATGTTTGCCAAATTGATTATCATACGAAAGGATATTATCAAGCGTCCACTCGTTCTCATCCTGATTTTTTATAGTGCCACTTCCCATACCTGTGTAACTTCCTGCCTTCGAATTGGCTGTACTATAGGTTTCTACCTTTGCATTCCAGCTACGACGGCTCACATTCAGTCGATAGGTCAGTCCCTTAAAAATCTTGAAGTCGAAGAAAAGATTCACCAGGTCATTACGGCTCTTGGTGGTCGATGTCTTTTCCTGCAAGTCAATCAGCGGATTCCAGTTCTCCTGCAATCCGGTGGGGTGCATATTGAGGTTACCTTCAGCATCATAAACCGAACCTAAAGGTGAACAGGTAACAGCATCGCGCAACAGGCCGGCTACCCCCGGATCATTCTTAGTCGAAATGCTCAGGCTGGTATTTAAACCGACTTTAAGCCAACGGGTAATTTCCTGATCAAGGTTAAAGCGAAGCTGCCCCTTTATAAAATCCGTTGCAGGTACCACACCGGTTTGCTTCATAAAGTTACCACTCACAAATACCTTTGTTTTCTCACCACCTCCGGTCACCGTGAGATCATGATTCTGAATAGTACCGGTACGCATCAACTCTTTCTGCCAGTCAATGAACTGTCCATTCTGGATAGATTCGAGTTCCAATTGGCTGAATACATCAGAATCGGCACCATACTGGTTATTATTGGTGGTGCGGTAAGCCTCACGTTTATACTGTATAAATTCTTCAGGCGTGTAAACATCAAAGTTACGGTCGACGTTTTGGATACCATAATACCCCTGATAACTTACACGCGCCTTTCCCGCTTCTCCTCTTTTGGTGGTAAGCAATATGACACCATTTGCTGCACGTGCACCATAGATAGCCTGAGCGGCAGCATCCTTCAGAATTTCCACAGATGCAATATCATTCGGATTCACATCATTAATGGAACCGATCACCACTCCGTCAGCTACTACAATAGGAGTAGTACCTCCCGAAATAGAGTTTGTACCGCGTATCTGTATATTCGAACTACCACCGGGACCGGCATTTTCTGAAGTTGTAATTTTCAGGCCGGCAGCTCGTCCGCGAAGCATTTCACCAATATCCAGGGTAGCGGCTTTCGTCATTTTATCTGTCTTAATCGTGGTTACAGAACTGATCACATCACTCTTCTTCATCACTCCATATCCCACAACAATTACATCATCAAGAGTATTTGAATCTTCCTGCAATTGTACAGTGAAATGATTCTTTCCATTTATTGAGACCTCTTGTGCATGATAACCGATGTAAGAGATCTGCAAAGTTCCTTGCAAAGGTGCATTCAGGGAGAATTTACCGTCAAGATCCGTAATTACACCCACAGCCGAGGATCCTTTCAGTACTACATTCGCGCCAATCAGTGGTTCGCCTTTATCGTCGGTCACCAGACCGGTGATCTGCTGGTTGGCTGTTCCGGATGAAATGTTCTGTGCAGAGAGTGGCATCGCAACGATGACCAACACGGCACACATAAGAAGATAAACATAAGTTCTCTTCACAAATGTAAAAAGTGTATTCATAATTAATTGTGTATTAATCAAATTTTCAGTATTAGTTTCTCTACTCATAAACTCAAACGAGCTTTTTTAATCAGTTTCATTGTTTCTCATGGTTATAAATTTAAGATAAATAATGGGATTAATTTATAGTATTGAACGTTCATTATACAGTTTCAGGGTTGCATCATTTCAAACTTTCCTTTCAGTCGGATATCTTCGGAACTGCTACCAATAAGGACCTCAAACTCACCGGGTTCTACGATCCAGTGCATATCTTTGTCAAGCATTTCCAGATCCTCGGGAAGAAGAGTGAAATGAATACGCTTGGTTTCCCCCGGTTGCAAGGTAACCCGTTGGAAACCTCTCAATTGAGAATCATAGGTAATCACGGAACTTAACTTATCACGCACATACAGCTGCACTACTTCATCACCCGCCCGCTGTCCGGTATTTGTCAGATCCATAGATATTTCTATCTTCCCCTGCACTCCCTGCCTGTCAGGGGTAATATGCAAATTTTCATATTCAAAAGTGGTATAACTCAATCCATATCCGAAAGGATAAAGAGAACCTACTACCGCTGTTTTGCCATAGCCGTTGGGGCCGTCACCCGGTTGTCCGGCATGTGAACCCGGCTTGAAGGGAAAGTTCAGCTCAATCTGTCCCAGAGTCTTAGGAAACGTTACCGGCAACTTTCCTCCGGGATTATATTCTCCGAAAAGAGTTTCAGCTATCGTCTGTCCGCCGGTGGAATTTGGGAACCAAGCTTCAAGAATAGCAGGTATGTAGCGGTTCTCCCAATTAATGGTAAGCGGCTGTCCGTTGATAAGCACCAGAACAATAGGTTTCCCAGTTTCGTACAAAGCCTGCAAGAGTTGTAGCTGACGCCCCGGTAAGCCCAATCCTGTACGCGATTTACTTTCACCTACCCGGTGTTCGTCCTCACCCAATACGGCAATTACCACATCACTCCGACGAGCCTTCTCCACAGCTTCCTGAATTTCCTGCCGTTCTTCCTCCGTCAAAGGAGTCGGAATGATTTCACTTTCCGGCCAAGTGGCATCTACTACTTCGCATCCTTTGGCATAATGTACGGTTACCGCCTGTCCGACGTAATCTCTGACACCCTGCAACACGTGAGTTACCTGCAAATTCTGCGGACCATATCGGCTGACATAAGCGGTAGTATCCGTAGCTAAAGGCCCCGTAACCAAAATATTCCGGAGATTACTCAATTGGAGAGGCAAGAGATTGGCTTCATTTTTCAATAACACCAGTGATTCTCTTCCCATCTGTTTCTCAAATTCTCTGGTATCAGGCGAAGCTACAATCTTGTCGGCGGCTTTCGTATCCGTGACATACGGACTGTCAAAAAGCCCCAGACGGAATTTAACCCGCAGTACATCTGCTACATTCCGATCCAGTGTCTGCATAGACACACTTCCTTCTGCAACCAGCTCACGCAAGGGCAATACAAAATCGGAAGGTTGCGTAAAGTTCGTTTTCACATTGAGTCCTGCTTCTACCACTTGTTTCACGGCTTCTTTCATGTCCTGAGCCACACGGTGCTTACTATAGACAAACTCAACCGCTTCACTGTCAGAAACGACATAACCGTCGAAACCATATTTTTCTCTCAGCAACTCAGTCAGGAAATAATAACTGCCGGATACGGGAATACCATCCCAATCGTTATAACTGCTCATCACTCCCATCGGATGAACCTCGCGTATAATCTTCCTATAAGGATAAAGATGCAACTGGTGCATTTCGCGGGGAGCGACATGCGGGTCGGTACGTGCATGTCCATCACGTCCACCTTTGGGGACACTGTACACAGCAAAATGCTTCAACGTTGCAGCAACTCCCTGCGACTGGATACCTGCCACCATTTCCTTGCCCAATGTGGCTACATGAAAAGGTTCTTCACCGTAACATTCAAGTACGCGCCCCCAGCGCGGATCGCGTGCCAAGTCCAGAATAGGAGCATATACATTAGTGTAACCCAAAGCTTTAGCTTCACGGCCTACAATCTCTCCCGCCTGTCTGACAAGAGCAGCATTCCAGGTGGAGCCGATGGCAATAGGAGCAGGAAGCGGAGTCGCGCGGTCGTGATTGAGTCCATGAATCCCCTCGTTGCTGAAATCAACAGGAATGCCAAGGCGTGTTTCTTCAATAAACCAGCGTTGCACTGTATTAATGGCTTCAGCATGCTTACTGAAAGGGTAGGAATATTGAGTTTTTACAAGTCCATTGAGATGTTCGTCGATATTGGCAATGCCATCTTTCCATAACTCCTGTTTCCAAGCAGGGGTAGGCAGTTCGTCTTTAGCGACCCTCTTATATCCATATAAGGTAGCTAATTGACAGGTTTTCTCCTCAACGGTCATCTGCGAAAGCAAATCGGCAATGCGAGCTTCGATAGGAGCCGTCGGAGTTTCGTAGATGTCTTTCTTCCCGTTTTTATTCAGATCTATCCAGTCTTTATGATAGATCGTTTTAGACTTTTGCGCCAGTACCGGTTGAGATACAAAGGCACTTAGAAAACAAGCGATACTTATTATAATCAGTTTTTCAGTAGGTGTTCTCATAGACTTATTTATTGTTTTTATTTTCGGCAAAGATATGGGGGAGAGGGACTTGCTACTCCCCCAATTCATCTAAAAAGGTACACTATTCATCATTTTATGGTAAACAACTCCCTTTGCAGGTCAATATCACGGGAAGAATTCCCGATCATAACCTCGAACTCACCTTTTTCCACACCATAGTTCATATCGATATCATAAAAACTAAGTTCTTTGGCGGTGATATTAAAAGTGACTGTCTGGCTTTCTCCAGGTTGCAAAGTAATTTTATGAAAGCCTTTGAGCTCTTTCAATGGACGTACTACCGAACTGTAGCAATCGCGTATATACATCTGTACCACTTCCGTTCCGGCTCTTTCACCTATATTCCGGACTTCAACAGAAGCACGCAAGGTATCCTGTTCATTCATCGACCTGGCAGATAACTTCACAAGGCTGAATTCAAAAGAAGCATAATTCAATCCATATCCAAACTCAAACAGATTAGTACTTTTTCCCGTACCGTACGGGAACCATTTGCTCGTTTGCTTGTGGTTATAATAAGTCTGAACCTGACCGGCAGAACGGGGAATAGTGATGGGAAGTTTTGCTTCAGGGTTCACTTTCCCGTATAAAATTTCCGCAACAGCCTGTCCGCCAAATGAACCGGGCTCCCAGGCCTCAACCAATGCAGGAATATTTTCAGCAATCCACTCAGTGCTCAACGGACGACCGTTGACCAATACAACAATAGTGGGAACTCCCGTAGCATAAATCTCCTCTACCAACTGTTGTTGCAAACCTACCAATGACAATTCATAACGGTCCACATTCTCACCGCAAGTTTTATCTTTCCACATATAGCGCATGGAGTTCTCACCCACCACTACAATAGCCAGATCGGCTTTTCGGGCTTTGTCTTTCGCTTGCAACACACGAGACATTTCCATAGTGCGCAAATTGGTGGCAAAAGGAAAGAAATCAAAGTCAGTCTGGGGAGAAACCATACGCAATCCCTCAATGACTGTAGTCACGCAGGAGTCCGGCTGTTCAAAAGCCCAGTCACCCAAAACAGTCTGGTTGTCAGCATTGGGGCCGGTTACAAAAACCTTTTTATAACGGTCGCTATCCAAAGGAAGCAGATTATTATCATTCTTCAGAAGCACAATACTTTTTCTCGCCATTTCGAGTGCTGTTTCACGATGTTCGGCACTGAACAGAACTTGGGAGACTTTCTTTTCATCTATATAAGGATTCTCAAACAAGCCCAGTTTGAATTTGGCAGTCAGTATCTTGCTGACGGCATCATCTACGCGGCTCATGGGGAGTTCCTTTTCATTAACCAGTTCTATAATGGCATCCGCAAACTCGGGACCATGCATGTGCATATCCATTCCATTCTTTACGCTTTGCAGATATGCGTCTTTCAGTGTAGCGGCGGTGCAATGCTTTTCGTGCACCTGCTCAATATCCATCCAGTCGCTCACTATGAACCCATTAAATTTCCAAGTATCTCTCAGGATATCCTTCATCAGGTATTTACTGGTATGGCAGGGCACTCCGTTAAGTTCATTATGTGCCATCATGAAAGTATATGTGCCCGCATCCAGGCAATCTTTAAAAGGAGGCATGAAAACCTCGTGCAATGTACGGTTGGAGATATCGCAAGGAGCACCATTGATGCCATTGACAGGTTGGCTTCCACCGATAAAATGTTTGGTACAGGCCAATACTTTATCCTGTCCGGTAAAGTCACTTGTCTGAAGTCCTCTGACGGTAGCTGCTCCCATCTGTCCTACAAGAAAAGGGTCTTCGCCAAAGGTCTCTCCCACCCGTCCCCAACGGGCATCACGAGCCACTTCTACATTGGGAGTAAATGCCCAATGGGTACCGGTGGCACGCATTTCAAGAGCAGTCTGGCGAGAAGCTTTTTCAGCCAGTTCCGGTTCGAAGGTTGCAGCCTGTCCGATCGGAGTAGGATAAATGGTAGCTCCTCTATAGAGTCCGGTACCATGAATGGCATCAATGCCGATGAGTAAAGGGATTTTAAGGCGCGATTGCATGGCATATGATTGTAATCGATTGGCTTCTTCACTGGTAATTACATGCAAAAAAGATCCGATAAGCCCTTGTTTGGTCATTTCAATCAGTTCGGTAGAATGCAGATCAGGATAAAATCCTTTGGCATGGCTTTTCTTCATTTCCTCCACCGTCATGTCTTTTTCGGCAGCTTTCATGTGTTCTATACCAACGTATTGTGACATCTGTGCTACTTTCTCCTGCAATGTCATACGATTCATCAAATCATTCACCCTTTTCTCCACAGGTTGGGAAGCATCCAGATAAAGCGGATCTTTATTCTTATCAGAGCACCCTGAAAAGAAAATCGGAAACATCATAACTAATAAATAAATTCTCATATATAATAAAGGTATTAAATTTATCCAGCCTTACATAAGCCATTCGATTTACAGTTGCAAATGTAGCGGGAAGGGAAAAGAAAGAGGTACATTATACGTCATTCCAGGTGCACAGATGTTCATATATTGCCTTCTACAAGGCTTATATGACACAAAATGCGGTGTAACGATTAAGATCACACCGCATTTTTATTTCTTTTATTCAGTAGCGTTACTTATTCTCTTTTTGCCAGATACTCTTTGGGAGATACACCATAAAATTCCTTGAAAATACGACTAAAGTATTTCGGATTGTCAATTCCCACCTTAAAAGCAACATCCGTCACCGAGTACTCTCCCGAAAGGAGAAGCGCAGCCGCCTGCTTGAGCCGGAAAATACGGATAAATTCAGTGGGAGATTTACCGGTCAGTTGGGTAATCTTATTATATAGCAACGTACGGCTCATAGCGAGTTCACTGCACATCATCTGAATATTTAATTCCGGATTATCTATATTAGTCTCTATCAACTTCAAAAGCTTTTCCATAAATTCATTGTCCGCCTTGTTCGACAATTCCACAGCATTGTTGTTTTTCAGTTCTTCCAGACATTGCCTTTGGGCGGCTTGCCGCAATTCAAAGATATTGGCTATTTTGCTTCGCAATACTTCTTTGTCGAAGGGCTTGGCAATATAGTCGATAGCTCCCAGACGCATACCTTCCAATATGCTTTTCTTATCCGTAACTCCCGTAAGCAGCAGGAATGGAATATGAGAAGTCTTTATATTACCTTTCACCTTCTGGCAGAACTCAAACCCCGTCATTCCCGGCATCAACACATCCGAAATAATAAGTTGAGGTGAGAAAGCATCTATGCCATCCAAAGCTTCAACGGCATTATTGAAGGTCTTTACATGATAGACATCACTCAGCGACATCTCAATGTAACGGGACATTTCGGGATCGTCTTCCACCACCATAACGCGATTTACGTGAGGATCGCTAACAGAGACGTCATGACCGAGTGGAACATTCTCACTATTTTCAGAATGATCCACTGCATTCTCGTATGTCAAAGGAAAGGACAAGAAGAATTCCGTACCTTCATCCACTTTGCTTCGGAAGGAAATTTTACCCTGATGCAGTTTAACAAGTGCTCCTACCAACTTCAATCCGATACCGCTGCCTATTTCACCGGAATTTATTGCATTATCCGCTCTGAAGATATGTTTGAAGATATGCCTCTGTTCACGGGTAGAGATTCCGATACCGGTATCCTTGATGCGCAAATACCACTTATGTTCATCTACCGACGCTTCAATACTAATCTTTCCTCCATAAGGAGTGTATTTTATTGCATTGGAAAGAAGATTATCCAATATACGCGTTATCTTCTCCTTGTCGAACCAGACTTCCTGCCGGGTAGAGTCTTCCAGTTTGTTTTCTATATGAATATATTTGTTTCCAGCTACTAATTTAAAGGAATCCAGTCGGTGACGCAGAAAAGCCTCAAGCATTTGTTTGGAAACTACCAACCGGCTTGCATTCAGTGATACACGCTGAAAGTCCAGCAGTTTCTCCACATAATGCGCCAGCTTGGATGAATTATTCAGAGCCATTTGCAGCAGCTGAGAGCCTTGGCCCGAAGGCGGGATCTCATTCTCCAAGTCCTTCAATGGAGCCTGTATCAGGTTGAGCGGTGTCAACAGATCATGAGCTGTGGTGACGAAGAAATCGATTTTAACTTCTGTATTCCTCTTCTCCTGTTTCTGTTTAATCATCCTGTAAATATAGAAAAGAAGCAGGGAAAACAAAGCCAGATAGACCAGCCGCGCCCAAATCGTATTCCACCACGGTTCAGCCACCATAACATAAATTATCCGCTCCTTCTGATCCACTCCGTCTATCACCGATTTCACATGGAAGACGTAACTGCCCGGCGCCACCTTAGAATACGTAGCCACATGGGTCGAAGCCGGGACCGACCACGAGATATCATGTCCTTCCAGATAATAAGAATACTGTGTCTTTTGCGGTGTCTGATAATTAGGCGTAACAAAATGAAAAGAGAAAAAATTCCTGTTGTAAGGCAATTCTATCCGGTCTGTCTTATAGATCGGTTCACACAGCAAATTTGATGCATCCGTACAATATACCGGTTCGTTGAACACATCAAACTGATAAACGATCGTCTCATTATCTGTAGGAAGCTTCGTCTTTCTTATCTCATCCGGCTTAAACAGAATAGCCCCATCGGTACTTCCCAACAGTATATCTCCGTTACGGCAAACCCAGCAAGCCGACTTATTGAACTGATTGGATGGCAAACCATCCTGTTTGTCGAACACTTCGATAATACCTGAAGCAGGAGACAGTTTGTTCAGACCATTTTCCGTAGCAATCCACAGATGACCTTCCGCATCGGAAGCTATCCCATAAATATAGTTAGATGAAAGATGATCGTCTACTGTATAATGGCGTATGGAATCGTTTTCCATATCATAATAATACAGGCCATAGTTTCTTGTTCCCACCCAGTAGGCTCCATCCCTGATCCGATAGATAGTAGTTACTTCCTTGGTAATAGCCGTTGATTTTATCTCACTTGTTTCTTTGTTGAGAATAAAAAGTCCGCTATACAATCCCATCACCAATAGCCGGTCCGACTGTCTTTCAAACTGATTCACCTTACTTATATTATACTTACTTACCAGCCCGGTCTTTATATTCAGTGAAGTGATATCTCCCATAATTCCTCCAAACCACAGCAGATCACCATCCGGATAAATGGAGTAAATATAATTGGTGGAGATAATAGGATTCCGGTCCTCGACGTGATATCTTTTCACATCCCCCCTTTTCCAGTCAATACAGGCAACACCGAAAGAGTACCCTCCTGCCCATATACGTCCTTGCGAATCTTCGGCTATGGTAAGTATCGCATTTCCTTTTTCGCCGTAAATATTCCTATTAAAGTAATGCGTCCAGGTGTGCGTGTGCACTGAGAACATGCTGACACCGCTATTAGTTCCAAACCAAAAGTTGCCTGAAGAATCTTCCAGCACTGCATTCACCACATCATTTCCAATGCTTTGCGAATCCCCCGTCCGATGCTGGAAATACCTAAAGTTCAATTTATAAGAGTCTTGAAAAGAGATTCCTCCATGATAAGTAGCCACCCACAGATTGAACTGATTGTCGACAAAAAGTCCCCGCACATTATTCGTAAAAATGGAGGTGGAAGAAGTTTCATTGTAAGCATACTGTTTATCTATTGTCAGATTAGCCTTATCTATGACAAAGACACCTTCCAAATCCACTCCTACGGCAATTTTATCCGGTGTATAGGAAATGATGGAACGTATGGGCTTCGTAATCGGCAGGGGTAACTTCTGTAAGTCTTCCATTTCCATGGAACGGCCATACAGACCGGCATCCAGCGTACCAATCAATATTCTGCGATTTTCCATATCCACATAGGTCGACAATACATTTTTCCCTTCCAGGCAACGGAAACACACTTCCATAGGGCCGATCTTGGGGAAAATGCTTATATAAAGTCCGTCACGGGTAGAAATATAATATCGGTCATCATTCTTATTCACCTGATTTACAGATAACTCTTCGGTTCCGGAGAGCAGGGAAGCCATTCTGTCCGGTAAATTCAACTTCAAAATTCCCTTAGAAGTTGACAGTAAAATAGTTTCAGGGGAATCGAACATAACATCATTCAGAATAATAGAATGATTATTGAAGAAGTCACGTACAGCATATATCAGTTCAAACTCATCCTTCCGTTCATCATATTGAAAAAGAAGCCCCGCTTCGCTAAATACCCAGAGGGTACTATCCGGTGAACAACGCAGGTAATTTACCCCTATCCTATTATACCCCTGGTCGGGAAATAGATTCAAAGGATAATGCCTGAAGTTTTTCCCATCAAACCGGTCTACCCCCAGTTTGGTGGAAATCCACATAAAACCATGCTTATCTTGTTGAACAGAGAAACACCTTCTATTACTCAAACCGTCATCTTCTGCTATCCGATGGAAAAAATCAGAAGAAGAAACAGAAGTAATGCAAAATAGAAGTAGAATAATAAGTAGAATGAATCGTTGCGTTCTGATCTTGTATGTTCTCATATTTAAAGATTAATGCCACAAATATACAATACCCTGAGAGCGATATCAAATGTTTCGACCATTATTTTAAAGAACCCGTCGGAAGTCTTATACCTCATCCGCCAAAGATAGAATAACCGTAAAACAGCTTCCCTTTCCTACTTCAGACCATACCTCTATACACCCGCACAACCGCTCAATAATAACTTTACAGATAGAAAGCCCAAGCCCGCTTCCTTGTTCAAACTCATCAGTTTTATAAAAGCGGTCAAAGATCATCATGAGTTCCTTCTCATCGATTCCTTTTCCCGTATCCTGCACATAGACGCTGACTTTCTGGTGTTCCTTATCCACACTACATCCCAACGTCACCGAACCACTCCGGGTAAATTTATCCGCATTATTCAGGAAATTGGAAATAACCTGAATAAAACGCATACGATCTATACTGACGGGTAAGGAAAGACTTTCATCCAGAACAAGATGAAACTGCAATGAAGGCTTGATCAGTGCTTGATAAGCCATATAAATCTCTTTCACAACCGTCGTCATATTCCATTCTTTTATTTCGAGATCCAGATTACCGGAATCCAGACGCGATATTTCCACTACGTCATTGACAAGTTTCAAAAGCAGTTCATTATTACGATTGATAATCTCAAGCATGGCTTTCTTCTCTTCCGGCTCAATCTCATCTCCCCCTTCGCCTACCAACAAATTAGTGAATCCCACGATAGCATTCAGCGGAGTACGGATTTCATGGCTCATATTGTTCAGAAAAGATTGCTTCAGCTCAGCATTTTCGGCCATCTGCTTAGCCTGGATGAGTTGCTCTTCGCGCTCCACCTGCAACTGAATATCCTGCATAATACCTGCCAGCATTATCCTCCCTTTTGCATCTTTCAGGCTGCGACACCGTAGTTCATACCAGCGATAATTCTCTTCACTGAAAGAGAAGCGTACACGTCGAACATGCATATCCGTAGATTGATGCAATGTTTCGTATAATGAATTTAGCAGGGGGACATCATCAGGATATGCATATTTCAAGAAATCGGTTCGCACAAACGTCCTCTGTTCCATTCCCACCAAACGTGTATAATTCTCATCAAATTCAATATTCTCTCCCTGAATATCCCAAAGGGCAACCCGCCCTCCATCCATAGAAAGCCTTAGCCGCTTATGAATTTCCTCAAGCATCTCCAGATTCTTTCTCTCTTCACGCGAACGTCGACGGATACGCAACCAACTGACCAGTACCAGAATAAAAGCAAAAATAAACAGTCCTGTCAGAAAATAAAGCTCGTTCCGATACCGATCATAAAATGAGTAATTGATAATACGGACATCTTCAGGTACATTTTCCACAGCAAAGTCCGCATAGGCTGAAAAGTAAGTCCAATCCAGTACATATTCCTTTTCCATATCCCTGATTTTCGGCATACCGATTTTCTCTTTATTCATCAGGCGAACAGCAAAATCGGCCGCAGTATGCGCAGAAATCTCATCAGTAGTCATGTAGCCGCCCACAATCTTGGCATCCTCCCCAAATCCTTGGCGGATGCAGCTGAAAGAGGGAATATTTAGGGCTTTAGTAATCGGAAGCGACATCTGATCAAACTTATCCAGCAGAAAAACCTCTTTTTCCTGTCCACTTTTTGATTTCTCCATGTCGACAAGCAAAGAAGTCCCCTTGGTATAGCGGAAAGGACAAAGGCTTATGGTTACCTCATCTTTACCAACATGACTACCCGCTCTTGCAGGCATCAAATTATAATGCTCGACCATTTCCTGTAATTCCTTGTATTCCGGTTCTGCAGAGAAAGCAGACCCACAACCCAATAGCCGCATTTCCTTTCTATCGGCAAACCGAGTTAACAAATCAAACGATTTATATCCAAGAGGAGTCAGGTCAATATTATAAATGATATCTATCCCTGTCTGTGGCTGCAAAGATTTTATAAAATCGATATTACACTGAAAGTCCGGTGCATCACGCAACACATAAACTTTCCTGCGCTCATATTCCTTTATGAGCTTCTCATCCGGAAAATGTACATTGCAAGCTACTACAGGGACAGAGGAAAGCAGACGGTGACGGGTGGTAAACAAGGCAGATGCAGCTTGGTCGCCCACAGTAAGAATCAGTGCCACCGGCTTATCTTTAATAATCTCCAGATACGCCTCCATGTTTTTTATCCCCTCTTTCGGATCGACAGTATTGAAATCCAGATAAAACTTATTAAATACCGGCTCTATTCCCTGCTTTCTGAACTCCTGCCTAAGAAGTTCTTCAAAATTTCCATAGCAATCATAATAAGGAGAGGAAGAATACATAAGAGAAATTATTCTTTCTATCCGATGGTTGGCAGTATGCCATCGTTTAAAATTGACCCCGCATAAAAAAGCACATAGCAAGAGAATGAAGGCAAAAGCATATTTTAGTTTGTCGGTTTTCATTGCAAGACTAATATGCTAGCAAAAGTAATATAATATCCATAAAAGAAAGAAGGTTTTATTCAAAAAATATTCAGTCTTTTTTATTTCTGCCACAGATAAAAGTGATATTTTAAATTTTCTTTATCAAAGTATTGTATACAAACGAAAACTCCCTAATTTTGTGACTGCTATAAAAGACTTAAGATGAACGTGCACAAAACCTGGATATTATTACTATTCTTACTAACCCCGACTATTCTATTCGCTCAAAAAACAAGAACAGTCAAGGGAAAAGTGTGCACGGCGTCAGATACAAAAAAAGGAGAAGAACCCTTACCTTACGCAAGCATTGTTATTTTGGGAGGAAAAGATTCCACTTTCATAAAAGGAGCTGCAAGCGACACGGACGGACACTTCAGCCTTCAGTTTACTCCTCAGAAAGGAACGCAATATCTACTCAAAGCTTCTTATACGGGCATGCAATCTGTTTTCCGGAAACTGGATGGCAATGCTTCAACCATTAATCTGGGCAGCATTCTGCTAGAGGAAGGCATCGAATTGGGAGAAGTGACAGTGAAAGCTTCAATACGCGAAATAGATCAGGTGGGAGATACCACCATCATCAATGCAGCAGCTTATAAAACACCGGAAGGCTCCTATCTGGAGGCTTTGGTAAAACGTATCCCCGGAATGGAATATGACAGCGAAACCAAGACACTGAAATATAATGGGCTGCCTATCAATGAAATCAATGTAAACGGTGAAGCCTTCTTTGCGGGCGACAACAAGATGGCACTGGAGAACCTCCCTGTAGAGTTAATTAGCAAGATAAAAGTATACGATAAAAAGAGCAAACTGGAAAAGCTGACAGGCGTCAGTACTGGAAAGGAGAACTATGTACTCGACTTGCAGACCAAAGCGGAATTCAACGGAACCCTCCTTTTATCGGGACAAGCCGGATATGGCAATAACAACAAAAAAGACTTCAACCTGCAAGGAAACTACTTCAAGAATAACGGAAACAATCTCTCCGTCATTGCCAATTCCGGTAACCTCAACATGAGAACAAGCTATAAAGACAACATACAGGAAAACGTTGCATTGAACTTTACCCAAAAGTACAATAAAAAGCTGACTCTCAACGGAAATATGTCCTATCACCACAATAACCAGGGCAACGTATCCACATCTTACAATGAACAATACCTGACAAGCGGAAACAAATACCAATACTCTGCCGGTGACAATACGAACGGCAGCCATAATATGAATGCGACATTGGGCTTAAATTGGCAGGTAGATAGCATGACCTTTGTTAATATTTACGGTAATTTCAATCTCACCCGGAATAATAGTGCCAATAATAACCGCCAGGGTACATTCAATGAAAACCCTCATCTGGATATCCTGGACCCTTTCAGTACCATCAGTGATGTACCCGATAATCAAAAAATCAATGATATTTCTATGGGGTCGCTGATGAAAGGCAACCAACACCGATCTTCCTTCCACGCAAATATCATGCGTCGGATCAATAAGAAAGGAACTTCCGTTGGGCTGACAGCTCAATACAATGATAGCAAAAATGACAATAACAACTTCTCCGTATCATCAACAACCTATTATCAACTGAAAAACAGTGCCGGAAACGACTCTATACTCTACCGTAACCAGTACTCATCAAACCTGTCACCCAACCGTTCACAAGGCATCGGGGTGATGTTCACCCATCCGTTCACCAAGAAACTACGCTCACAAATCTCATATAATTTCAATTACAGCAAGCAGAAAAATGACCGCAATACATACGACCTGTCCGGTTTTATGGAAGAAGCGGAAGTGCAGCCCGGCTATCTGCCCGAGGGATATGAGACGAGTTACATCGACAGCCTGAGTAACCGAAGCCATAGCAGTACCCTGCAACACGGAATCAATCTGTTTCTTAACTACTCCGACACCATCTGGAATGTCAATGCCGGGATGTCCGTAAAACCCGAACGCCGTAGCCTGAACCAAAAAACTGGTTTGCATAAAGCTGATACCACCCTTCGCTCTGTCGGTTTCCAGCCCATGTTGTTTGTCTCATGGCAGAAAAAGAAAAACAGGATTATTCTGCACTATTATGGAAATACCTCACAACCGTCATTATACGATCTGATCTCCCCCACCAACAACAGCGATCCGCTCAACATCACGCGAAGCAATCCCAATCTGAAACCTACTTACAATCAATCCGTCCGACTGGAAGCACAGAATACAAAGCAAGGCATCTTTGCCACACTGAACTGGAACAACAGAATCAACAGCCAGACCCGTGCAGTGACCTACAACCAGCAGACAGGCGGGCGTGAAACCTATCCGGTCAATATCAACGGCAACTGGAACATGAACGGTGTACTTCGATATCAGAAGCGCATCAAAAGCTTTAGCCTGAATGCCAATGCCGGAGGCTCTTTTGCGCAAGATGTCAGCCTCATCAACGAAAACCAGACCGAACAACCGGAGCGTAGCACCACTCACAACACCGGGATAAACACTGACCTCCGCCTATCCTATCAGCCTAAATGGGGAAACTTCGACCTGAACGGAAGATGGAATTTTCAACATTCTGCCAACTCGCTTCTCGAAACAGATACTTACACCCGTAATTATGCTTTCGGAATAAACGCCTTTGCCGATTTACCGAAAAGTATACAGCTGAGAACTGATGCGAATTATTCTTTCCGAAACGGTACGAACATAAAGAAGGGCGAAGATGACCAATTTGTATGGAATGCAAGTATCACATGGCGTTTCCTGAAAAAGAAGCAAGCCGAGGTATCAGCCAACTGGGTGGATATACTCAGCCAACAAAAGAGTTATTACCGCAGCACTATGGCAGATGGCTTTTACGAGAGCCATACTCAACAGATAGGCAGTTATTTCATCGTCTCTGTGAAATACCGTTTTAACCAGCCTCTCCGCAAAAAGTCTGTGTCTCCTCAGTAGAAGCAGACTGCACCGAACGAAGCCCACGGGGAGAAGAGCCGAAATATTTCTTACAGTAGTTAGAAAAATGAGGCAAAGATTCGAAACCATATTTATAACAGATTTCGGAGATAGTGGCGTCCGTATACCGAAGTTCATAAGCTATGCTCTCTTTACGTTTCTCCATCATCCACTCATAAACAGGTTTATGGAATACAGAGTTGAAAATGCGCCGGAAGGTGGTAGTGGTGTAGCCACCTAATTGGGCTAATTCTTCCACAGTCTTCACCTTCATATGATTCTGTAAAACAAAATACTCAAAGCTGGACGTATATCTGGAAAGTGAATGCACCAGCATAGAAAGGTCATAATCAGAATAATATTGTCCCAGAATAAAAGCAAGTTCTTTCCGTTTAAGAGAAAGCAATTCCCGGCAAATCTTCTCTTCTACCAAATAAGCTTTTGAAGCACTCAAAAAGAAATTCAATTCATTAGTAATTTTCAAAGGCGTGAATATAAGAGGAGGAGTTATATCATTCATTATATGTTTATAGCGTTCCTCGCAAAACAATTCCGGCTGATTGAAGCGATAACAAACACATTCCACATCGGTCAGAGCGAGAATCTCATACTTTGAACCGATAGCCTGAAGAATAAACTCACCGGCATGCAGCACAGTACCTGCATACTCCTGACTGTTGACAAGAGCTTCTCCTTCTAACAGAAAAATCATGATATTCTCTTCGCATTTTTGGGCAGGAAGGTGGAAACCTCTTGAATGAGAGGCATAAATGATAGCATTAGCCACAGCCTTAGGGCACTGCTGACACGATATGACCGCACCACATGCAGAGTAAGTTTGCATTGTAGATTGAATGTTTTTTGTTTGTTATTGTGCGGCAAAAATAAGAATATTATGGGAAGAAACAAAAAAAGTCCCCAAAGACTTTACAAAATGTAAAGTCTTTGGGGATAATTCTTCAATTTATTCAATAATGCTACAGCAAGCGCAGTCTTTTATAACGATTTCGAAGAAGCCTTATGAATCTTGAAAGTTGCAAGGTTCCCTTTGTGATCTGTAGGCCAAACACAGGAGGGGGTCAGGAACTTATCTTTGGAATCATTTTCTGTTATTATGCCTCTCACAACTGTTTCGGAAGGTCCTACCAATATGCAATTTTTCAATGAAAGAATCGAGTTCATCGGATAATAATAAATAAAATCAATCCGGTCACGTTCATCGGCTTCGGGTGCCCAAGCTAATTTTTCCAGTTTAGCTTCTTCTGCAAGCTTATTTCCTGCAGGAAATGTGAAGCCGGGATATCGAACAGGATTAGGATATTTTTCACGATAACTATCCTTGAATCCAGCTTTATGAAGCATCATAGAACAATCCCAATGAATGACAGCCCCATTGTGATCCCATAGATTTTTTGTGTCCGCCTGCCAGTCCAAATGGGAAGGCTCGTTGAAATCTCCTCCCATAATAACCGGACGTCCTTGTTTAATATCGGTTTGCACTTCTTCCACGAAAGCACGGATAGACTCATCTCTGAATGACAAACGATTGGCTTTCAGGACCTCGGACTCATCTGTTATAGGATTATCTATCTTTTTCCAGCTCGTGCCACTATATCCACGTGGCATATAACATTCATAATTCCGATAATCTAAATGGCAGGAATAAAAAGAAACCGGCTGCCCTTCGATTGTGGTTGTCATTTTCACCATAGCACGACTTTCATCACCCGGTACAATGCAGCATTTAGTCATGCTATCCGGTTTGAACTTACTTAAAATACCAATTGCCAGATCGAAAGTCTCTCCATAATAATGCTTTCCCCTTTTCTTCAATTCCTCTATCACGTGTGGTATAAACCGCTTTCCATCTCTGACTTCACATAGGAAAACTACATCTGCATCCATCTGATCCAATACATCAATAATTCCTTGATCTCCATTAGGCACTTTAGCACCTCCATGCCACAGGTTTAATTGAAAAACTGTGAATGTACTTTTTGCTTTTGCATTGCAGAGATTAACTGAACAAAACAGGTATAGTAATAATAATAGTAGATTCTTTTTCATTTCGTTAATGCATTCTATAACTTTGATAAATTATAAGTTTATACAAAAGTAGTACATTCTCTGTGCATTCCAAGCTGTTTATGTAGTTTTTGAGATTTCTTAGCCGGCTAATTCTTTTATCACTTTATTTAGAAATATGGATGGTACAATTCTTAGTACGGGAGGAGTCTGATGATTATTTATACTTGCCCTGTTTCAAAGAGAATATATAAATAAAAAACTACGAGAAATATCCCGTAGTTTTCTATTTATACAATATTTTGAAGAGTTCCTCTCTACTTTATTCAGCAGAACCAGATTCAGGAGTCTCATTTATGTCCTCAACATTAGTATCAACAGTTACTTTTTCAGCTCCAACAGGTAATGTTAATGTATAGCGAATATTCTTTCCTATCTCCCATTTTGCTGATGTACCTAAAGTAACGGTTTTGGTATTATTAAAATAGATATGACCATCTTTCTCTGTCTTATATGTCACAGATATAGTCTTTGATGCTACAGACTGTGGTAACAACATTAAAGAACCATCTGACGTATCTAAAGCATAGACGTTGTTGTCGCTGCCTTTAACAGGAGTTAAACTAATTGGATATGAATAATCAACTGCTGCCTCAGAACCAGCACTCCAACCTCCTTCATTAGTACCAAATGTATATGTAGCAGTTCCTCCTTCAACTCCATTGATTGTAATATTACTCACAGTATATGTGTATGCAGGATCTACCGGTTCATAAGAGAAGTTGATACGTGTAAGAATATGCTTAAAAGTAAGTTCCAATTTACCACCTGCAGGCACAGATGCCACACTTTTATGAGCTACTACCAAGTCCGTTTGTGCTCCTACAGCCCCTATTGCATAACTTAAGGTTGGATAACCAGCTTCAGGAGTGCTAAACTTATCCTTGAGAGTTGTAGGATAAGCAAAAAATTCCATATTTTCATCCAAAGGCCAATAAACATCCCCTGTTGTTTTCCAACTTCCTCGTCCACCTGTGTAGTCTTTATTCATGTAGGCAGTGCCAACTCCCGAACCTGCAATAGCTGAAACCTCAACAGTATAACCATTTACTGTAAAAGCAGTAAAATTATCATTATTAGTCACTGCCGCTCTCGTTGTCCCCTTTACTGCCGTAGTAACATCAATTTTTGCCTTTTGGCCAACATTCTCAATCTCCTCATTCTGTGAGCAACCTACGATTGCCAACGCAGCAACTGCTGTTAATAAAATCTTCTTCATAATCGTTTGTTTTATAAGTTAATATTTTAATTTATTTACTTTCAATTTACAGGTAATTCCACATCCGTCTCATCATCCCAATCTCCTACATCACCACCCATGCCTCCGCCTCCACCGGGAGGAACTTCCACATCATCCACTTCTATTTCTTCATCAATCGGTATTTCAATATCCGTTGCCGGATCTCCTCCCCCCTCTTCAGGAGGAGTAGGCGGAGGAGATGGAGCAGTTACAGCAGCTGTTATGTCAACCTCTACTTCCTGAACCGTATTATCGACTTTTACAAGTAGTAATTTCATCGTTACCTCGCTGCCTGAACGTGTGCCTGTTGATTCCGACGTAAAAAAAGCAGAAAAGCTACCACGTATCACATCATCTCCTTTTCGGGCCTCTACATAAATTGGGGCAACACTTGCTGTACATGAACCACTGCTGATGTAATAAGAACCATTCATCCCGTCTACATTACAGATAATGCTTGCCACATTCTTCAATCCTTTCACCTTTATTTCAAAAGAATAGTTCTTGACTACCTGTTTCGGCTGAAACTCCATCAAAAGCATCTTCTCACTCTTTTCTATTCTCATATCTTTCACACTTACTACATACAAAGGGTCCGGTGACCACACCATCGCTTCACTGGTACCAAGCCCTGTACACGGTCCGGTGTAAGCCTCAATCGTCTCAAACGCCCCATCACCACGAATCAACACACTCTCCGTATTATAATTGTAAATCACCATGTCATAATATCCCGGTAGTACTTTCACCACTCCCCCCTCAACCGAGAGATAGCTCTCCACCTTTCTTCCTTCTTCGCTTTTCGGGTAGAAGATCACCCTCATTCCTTCGGGCAACTGCTCTGTCACCCCCTTCCAATTAAGCTTGATCTGTACTCCGCTGACAGGATAATCGTCCAGTATATCTCTAAATTCACATCCCGCTAAAAGTACCGATAGCCCCAATAGAAGCAAAAGAAACATACATTTTGTACGCCGCATAGCTACCGCCTCCTTCCCTGAATGAGCCATACCAAAGAAACCTTGGCTTTCGTAGGCCCTATAAAATGATAGCGTCCGCTACTTGTCCATATCAAATCACTTTCATAGGTAGTATATTTTCGGTATTCCGTCTCCAGATAGCCAATTCCCAAACTGAATTCAAGAGCCAGGTGCCGGGCCAGTCGATGACTGTAACCATAAGTCAGTCCAGAAGCTGCATAATAGTTTCCCCGGTATCCTTTATCCTTATCAAACTGGAAGTCGTACACTCCCCCTTCAGCATATATTCCCAGAAAATGTCCTGTCAACCGTTCACGATTCTTGCGATTTCCAAGCCAGTAACGTACCTCAGCACCTCCCGAAAGAAACTGGTAACAGAAGCCGCGCTTGTTGTTCGACCACCAGGGACATTTATATTCCATATTCAAAGACCACCGCTGCCCTACGGGCAATTCCACCTCCACATTCGGAGCCAAAGCTAAATCATAAAGTATATTGTTCTTCAACGCAATCACTGTTCTACGCCGGGATTCTCTCTTACTTTCTGCCTCAACACACGGAGAAAAAGTCATTATTTCTATTTTTCCCTCCGGTAAAGCATCTACAGGCAATGCTAATGCAGCTATCGGCAAACTGACTTTCATCTCCCCTATCCGTTCTACCTTCCGGAATTGATGTTCCGACAAATAAGCGTAAGGTTTTCCACCATCCAAATAGCGCAACAGCTTTATCAGTTTTTCAAAGTTCCCGAAGTGTCGCCGGATTAACGCCAGCACTTCTTCTTTATCCGGTACCTGCGGATCATTCATTACCCATTGGTATATTTTGCTCCAGGTTTCCGGTTGTAACATTCGGTCTGGCGGGTTGCAAATATCCTTCTTCGCTGCTAATCTTTCAGCTCGCATATCTCCTTTTCCTAATATCAAAAAAGAGAGTATTAAGAATATATATAAACCTGCGCGAACCTCCATAACTTTGCTTTGTATATGACAAATGTATATCTAAAAAATTGAAAGAAATACGAAGATTACAACTCTTTTCAGGGGGTGGAAGCTTCTGTGAAACGAATGAAACAGATTTGCAACTTTGCAACATAAAAGAGGTCTCATGTTATTTGATAATCATTTAGCCACTATCATCCACTATATTGCCTCAAAAAGACAGTTCGTGTGCGAGAACAGTGAATATCCGTGAAAGAATTATAAAAGGAATATCAAACGGAAGCAAATATTTGGAAGAAACGGGGTGAGCTCTTACATTTGCAATGTGATTTTTTTCATAGTATTAGATTTAAGGTTAACAAAGGTTGGAGTACAGCGGTACTCCTTTTTTTATACCCATACTTTCCGATACTACTCTTTCACCATACCAACTCCGTGTCAAGTCCATACCAAGTCCGTACCAAGTCCAAGTGTATAGACATGGAGCTAATACGGAGCAGACAGGGCTTTGACTATGTTCAGAAAATAAAAAGCAGAAAAACAGACTGTTAGAAAAAACAGACTGTTAGAAAAAACAAAAAGTTAGAACTACTATTATAGAAAAAAGCAGTTCTATTTGGGTAGTTTCGTTATTCTCTGTATTTTTGTTCCGTAATGGCCATTACGGAACTGACGGTTACGGAACTGTATTATATCTACGTAAACATTTGATTATGAAATTCTACGATAGGGAACAAGAAACAGCCAAGCTGCAAGAGATACAACAGAAATCTCTTCTTCAAGCTCAAATGACCATCATTACCGGACGAAGACGTATCGGCAAAACTCAATTATTGCTAAATGTCACTGCAGGTCAACCTACACTCTATTTCTTCGTAGCCCGCAAAGCAGAAGCCGATCTTGTCGTTGACTTCCAGGCAATCGCAACCCGCAATCTGGGGATTCCTTTCTTCGGACAGGTAACTTCCTTTGCCGAACTATTCCGCTTTCTCATGGAGTATTCCGCCATGAACCCGTTCAATCTCATTATCGATGAATTTCAAGAGTTCTTCAATATCAATCCCTCCATTTACAGCGAAATGCAGCACAATTGGGATATCAACAAAGACAAAAGCAGAATGAACCTCTTACTTAGCGGATCTGTCTATTCGCTAATGCAAAAGATATTTCAAAATAGCAAAGAACCGCTATTTGGCAGGGCCACTGCATACATCCGGCTAAAACCATTTCGTACAGATGTGCTGAAACAGATACTTTCTGATCATAATGCACGCTATACCGATGAGGATTTATTGGCTTTATATGCATTTACCGGTGGTGTGGCAAAGTATGTTCAACTTTTTATGGATAATGGTATATATACCAAGAAGAAGATGCTGGATTATATGATACAGGAAGATTCACTCTTCATCAGTGAAGGAAAAAATATGCTTGTCGAAGAATTCGGAAAAGATTATGCAGTCTACTTTTCTATTCTTGCAGCCATAGCAAGAGGGGAAAATACACGCGCCAAAATAGAAGCGGTTGTGCAGAAAGAATTAGGCGGATACCTCTCCCGCTTGGAAAAAGATTTCAATCTGATAGAAAAACGTATACCACTATTGGCAAAAGTAGAAACGAAGAATGTACGCTATTGCCTGTGCGATAACTTTCTATCTTTTTGGTTCCGTTTCATCTTCAAATATTATTATATGGTGGAGATTGGTTCCTTTACGATGTTGCGTGAAATCATTGAACGCGATTATGAGATATTCAGCGGTCAAATACTGGAGAGGTATTTTGCCACGCGCTTCATGGAAAAACAATGTAGCACTCGTATCGGTGGCTTTTGGGATAGAAAAAGAGAAAATGAAATAGACCTTATCACACTGAATGAATTGGAGAAATCTGCCCAGATCATTGAAATAAAACGCCAGAAACGGAAGATTGACATGGAACGTCTACGGATAAAAGGCGCATTTTTTATTGAAAGCACCGGACTAAAGGATTATCAAGTAGAATATTTAGGACTGTCTATGGAAGACATGTAGTCTTCCGTAGACATAAAGAAAGAATTTTCTTTATTCCACCTCCATAAAGGCAGACTTTCAAGTATTTCAGCAACATACTCTTTTATCTCTAAAAGGGGAAATAGAAAAATCCTGCATATACAGCGGCATGTGTATGCAGGATTCTCGTATAATATACTTCATTTATGCAATTTTTTAATGTAAAAAGCCTGTTCCTTGTTTGCAAAACACTAACTTCCTGTCGACAGGAAGTTAGTGTTTTGCAAACAAGAAGTTAACTTCATTCAGAAAGAACACTTGTTTCATTAAAAAGAAACACTACTTTCATTAGAAACGAGCAATATATCGACTTTTTAGAGTTGTAAACTATTCGCTATACACCTGACAATATGCAGTCTACAAAAATACAATTCTTTCTTTTCTTCCATCCGGTAGAACAGGGCAAAAGAACAGATTCTAAAGCTATTAAATATGCAAAGTGTCAGAATGACTTATTTCATTTCTTCCTCTTCCTTTCCGCAAGCGGATAATCCTTCTTCACCTCAAACGAATAGCTGCCGGAAAGAAGTTTCAGAACCACCTCTCCATTTCCTTCACTGATAAATTCTATTCCTTTACACTTTCGGACAGGCTTCGTTTTCTCGCGAACATCCCTCAACGATGCAGCCGGCAGATGTAAGGTAGCTGTAGTATTGGCAGGTACAGTGAAAGTATAACGAATCACTCCGCTCTCCACTTTCCAGCCACTTTCAATGCGCCCATACATAGAATCATAATATCCCCGTGCATACGTCATCTTCCCTGTTGGATCGGGTATCGGCTTCAGAACGAACTGCTTGAAACCGGGAGAAGTTTCATCACGCTGTATTCCTAAAGAGTAATTATACATCCAGGCACCCACGGCACCGAAAGAATAATGATTGAAAGAATTCATGCGATTGTTTCCACCAAAACCATCTGTGCGAGTATAAGAGTTCAGACGTTCCCAGATGGTAGTGGCTCCCTGTTCAATGGAATAAAGCCACGAAGGATAACTGGTCTGCTGAAGTAGCCTGTAAGCCAAGGCTGAATGCCCGTAGTCAGACAAAGCCTTATTGATCCATGATGTGCCGATGAAACCTGTCATCAGAGAGTAAGGCGGGCATTGCTGACCTCTGTCTGTGGTATTCTCCCTTCTCACAGTCTCTGCAAGATTGGCAATCACCTTATTACGATTCTCTTCATCAATAATATTGAAAGCCAACGGAAGCACATACGAAGTCTGTATATCTATATGTGATCCTTTCTTCTCAGGGACAAAAGCCGAAAACCGGGTCTTTCCGGTCTCAGGCTCTATATACGTTTTATTGAAGAAATCCTTCCGGGCGGCATGCAGTTCACGAAACCACTCGGCATCGGTAGCCTTACCAAGGACAGTCGCCATCTTAGCCATCAACTCCAGATCATAAATGAAGTAGGCTTCCCATACCAGAGATTTATCATTCTTCTCATCCTCCAGCCCCAGCCAGTCACACAAATCACCCCACGAACGGGTTTGAACAATCAGGTTGGTTTCTGTTTCGATGGTATTATCGATGATGTATTGAATATAGCGCTTCATAGCGTCATAGTGTTCGCTCAACAAAATGGTATCCCCATATTGCTGGTAACACTCCCAAGGCACTGTGATTCCGGCACTTCCCCACAGCAGACCGCCAAAGCCACCACCTAATGGAGCAATATCCGGAAAACGCCCATCCGTCCGCTGAACATCGCGCATAGAACGGAGATAGCGTCTCAGGAATTGCGGGACATCCGCCAGATAAGTTGCCGTGCGCGAGAAGACAGAAATGTCTCCTGCCCATCCCAGCCGTTCATTGCGTTGCGGGCAGTCCGTAGGAATGGAAAGGAAGTTTCCATAAGAAGACCAGGTTATATTCTTCCAAAGCTGATTCACCTGAGTATTGGAAGTCTCGTAGCGTGAGGCTAATTCGTGTATAGAGCTGAGTACTATCCCTTTCACCGCTCCCACAGACAACGGTTTATCAATGCCTGTGATCTCTACAAAGCGGTAGCCATGATAGGTGAAGCGCGGAGAGATGGTTTCCTGCCCGCCTTTGGCTATATAAACATCCTGAGCCATAGCAGCACGGATATTCTCCAACATAATCATACCGATATTCCCTTCGTATTCCGGCAAATCGGGGTATTTCACCTCAGCAAAGCGCAGCGTAATTTCCGTTCCGGGTTTCATGCCCGATAAACTAATCCGGGGAACTCCTACCATATTCTGCCCCATATCATACACAAACACACCGGGACGGACTTCTTCCACCGAGAGAGCCGTCAACTCATTTATTTGTTTCACCGTCTGACCGAACTGCCCGGTAAGTTCAAAGCCTGAATAATCGTTCACCCACGGCATATTCGGATTACCTGCCGTACTGATATTACCTTCCAAGACAACTTCATGAGCCGGTTTCCAGGCAGATGCATCATAAGAGGCCATACTCCATCCTTCCACTGCCGTTTCCCTTAAAGCATCATACACTTCGCCCTGAAAGAAACTACCGTAAGTAATAGGACCTTCACTGAAATACTGCCAGGATAACGGATCGGTTACCACCACATCGGTCCGGCCATCTGCATACGTGATAACCAGTTTTGCTAATAAAGATTGGCGGTCACCGAAGAAGTTCCAATTGTCTCCCGCAAAGGTAGCACCCCCACTCCACCAGCCTTCTGCCATCAAAGCGCCAAGGGCATTTCTACCGGAATGAACGTACTCCGTTACATCAAACGTTTGGTACAGGTGGGTTTTATTATACTGGGTAATTCCGGGATTAAAATAATCGTCTCCTATACGCTTGCCATTCAGATAAACCTCATAAATACCACGTGAAGTAACATACAAGCGGGCTTTGGCTATTTCAGTATCCGGAGTAGAGAAAACCGTACGAAGCATAGGGGCAGAATTACCTTTGGGAGTGAAAGTACGAAAAGCACCGGAAACACCGCCATCTATCCAGTTATTCCCTTCTTTACAAGTAGTTATCACATTCGAAGGACTTCTGAAATTAGCAATCTCCATCTGCGGGAAAATAGCAGATTGGCCTGCGGGAACATCAAAACCGACATCGCCTACCACCGGGAAAGCAATAAAATCACCTCCTCGTCCCAGCGGATTCAGATTTACCCTACCAACCTCTTCACCACCATCCACATAGAATCTTGTAAACCCTAAATCGGAAGTAAGGCTTATGGTATGCTGTGCATACTTGTTGTTTTCATGAATCCATGTCAGCGGAACAGGGAAACTTTTGAAAGGAACGCTTCCCTGATCGTCCGGATGGTATCCCACACGATACACATTCAGCATTGCCTTTTTACCCGAAGCGAGTGAATCAATGCTCAATTCTATTTTAATGTAAGATTCATCTTTTCCATTCTGCAAGTGATACAGGTTCTTATTCTTATCCATCAGACGCTTATCATTCGCTCCGTAGACAAAGCCCGCACGCGTGCTTTTTGACTTTTCATCCAGCTGAAGTGAAACATTCAGCCTGAATGCCGGGAGATAGTGAGAATAGAGCATCCTGTCTTTATCTCCGCCACCTATCCACTTGGCACCACTCCATCCCTCGTAAGGAGAAGTTTTACTCATTAATCCTGTCTCAAACCAGGACGTTTCCGATGATTGTTCGCCTCTTTGATTCCAAACGTTGACCGTCCAGAAATAGCAGGTAGCAGGTTGCAAAGGAGTACCGGCATATTCTATGTTCAGTGACAGGTCACTCGACACTTTTCCGCTATCCCATACCAAACTACCCATTTCATCAGTCACTATTATCTGATAGGCCTTCTGCGAATAACCTCTTTCAGTATCCGGCACCACCATCTGCCAACTGAAACGAGGCTTTTCTACATCGATGCCTAATGGCATTTCGGCATATTCCACCTTGAGTTTTTTGATAGAAACAGGATTTTCTACAGCATATAACAAAGCCGGGCAAGCCAGGCAGATAGAAAGAATCAACAATACAAGAGATTTATAGCTTTTCATAATATACAGTAATTCATAGATTTACAGTGTACAAATATAGTGTTTATCTAATAAATATTGAATGAGTAATTTGATATAATTCATTAGAAAATTGCCATATCAGTAAACATAGAATCTAATTCAATAATCTGTATATAAGTCTTTATCCTATGATCCACTTACTGCCCGGTATGAACGAGATAATCTTCGTAGCGATGAAACAGCTAATGAATGTACTTACTGCAATACAGGGTATAGCAGCAACAGTGGGCAGTTCCAGATTATGCTTGAACACGGTTACCCATAACCCAAGCCAGAATATGTGCATAAGGTACATACCATAGCTGAGCTTTGATGTTTCTGTAATAACCTGTGGCGGATTCTGACGGTTTATGCATGTGAAAAGAAGGAATGTACCTGCCGTAAGAAGCACACAGTTGATGGTGCAGAAAGCCCATCCGATCTCTATTTCCGGGGTAACAAGAATTTCTCCGGGAATGGCCTGGATATAGAATGAGTAAATCGTCCATACAGCACCGACCACCATTAAAATAGTTCCTATAGTGAGGCGCTTGGAACGGTTCCACGTAAGATGCACACGTATATAATGCGCCATGACAAGGTATCCCAAGTAACCGGAGAAGTACCACAACATATGGTATTCGTTCCAGAAACATTGTCCCCACACTTCACCAAACCAGCGGTTGAGATAAGGCATACAGGTCGAGAGCAGGAACAGACCAATGAAGAAACGTTCTTCTTTAGCCGTAGCTTTACTCAGCCACGGCGATATGATGGGGATGAACAGATAAAGGCTGATCAAAGGATACATGAACCACAAGTGTCCGGCCAATGACGGAAAGTTCAGGAGTATCCGCGACATATCATTAAATGATGTTTCTCCGTTTATCTGTCCCCACAACATCGGAAGCGTACTGTACAGTATCATGAATATGAAGAATGGCGGCAAGATGCGAAGGGCACGTTGACGGTAGAATTGCCACATGGTCTGTTCTTTCTTCATCGGTGCAAGAAGAAATGCAGAGACAATCATAAACAGTGGCACCGCCATGCGTGAGAAACCGTCGTACACAGCTACCCATAGCCGGTCTGCCTCACTACCCAGGTAGGACTGCGGCCCCACCATATCCGTAGCTCCGGCAGCACCATAAAAGTTTTCACTAGCATGGACAACCATGACAAGAAAGCACGCAAATACACGCACATAATCTAAAAAAACAATACGCTTCATCTTTTTTTATTTAAATATTTAATTAGTTTGCTTTCAGACGCAATATGGTATATGAAAACGGTGGAAAACTATAGTCAAAACTTTCTCCGAAACCATTGTACTCACTCTCCTGCGGAGAAATCTTCATGGGTTCTTCAAAGGAATTCTCCTCCATATCGTTGGCTGCTGACAAAGAAATCACTTTACCAGTTTTCTCTACCTTGCTCACTCCTTCCAGTTTTATTCTTAACGGATAAGCTTCAGCCTCAGCATTCACTACTTTCACAATCAACTCACCGGTTGCTTCATCATAGCCCGAAGAGAAGAACTGAAGCGGCGTTGTTTCCGGTGAATAAGATACGATCAGCTTACCATCCATATAGAGTTCACTCTTCAGCGGAGTAACCACCATCTTTACATCATACCACTGGTCGTTTTCAAGAGATTGCGCCACCCTGTCGCTAACCACACCGGTCGTGCGACCTTCTGCAACTCCTTCGATAGCTGTAGTCTGGTTGTTCCATCCGGCAACATTGTACACAAACCCCTTCTTATTATCTTCCGACAAGCCGAAATAGATAAAGAAACCTTCGTGACCACCCGTCTTGCGGACTCTGCACTCAAGCGTAAACTCATTGCCGCTGAAACCATCTACGATATACTTCGTGGGTGTTTCCAGAGAAGTCTGGCTTAACAAACCGTCTTTCAAATTCCATGTACCCTTCTGCTCAGCAGGTTTAGCAAGATCCAGAGGAACGGCTGTTCCGTCTGCACGAGTCACTTTTACGTCACTAAACTCTACCTGAGTATTCCATGAACCAAAGCCGAAGCGTCCTGCACTATATTCCATCTGCTGAGGAGCGCTCATAGTCAGATTGCTCTTTACATTATAGGTCGGACGATTCTCAGCAGCCATCTTCTGCACATAGTAAGAACTGCGCCCTAACACCTGATCCGTATCCAGCCAGATGAGGTTGACAGCCCATGAACGGTCATTCCGGTTTTCCAATAACGGAGCATAGGAAGTCATTTTCACCAGATCACCATTACGCTCCATGCCGGAGATGAAAGCTGCTTCCGAAAGGGCTGCACGCAGGTTACCTCCACCCACATTGGCATTGCAAGCATATTCGCCTACATACACATCGTATTTTCCACGCGGATGGTTATCAAAAATCTTTGTATTCTGGAAGAAGAATTCGGGATTGACGTACCAGTGCGGATCAATCATATCTGTCTTGGCAATCTTACCTGTTCCGCCCAAGCCATGATTGGAAATCAAGGTCAGTTCGGGATATTTCTCTTTGATAGCGGTATAGAAGATATCGAAGCGCTTGTCGTACTCATCGCCCCAGTTTTCATTGCCAATCTCAACATACTGCAATGGGAAGGGGGCGGGATGTCCCTGCTCGGCACGCTTAGCACCCCACTCGGTGGTGACGTCGCCGATGGCATATTCTATAGCATCCATACAGTCGTCCAGATAGTAAGCAATCTTATTCTCAGGCGAAGCATCTCCCATGCGGTACTGGCAACCCAGCCCGACATTGCAGACAAACATCGCCTTTGCACCTATATCCTCACAGAACTGCAACATTTCATAGTATCCGAAACCGTATGAGCAACGATATCCCCATGTGCTGTATTCTCCCGACCGTGCAGCAGGATCACCCAAGGTTTTCTTCCATTCAAAGCGGTTCTCCAATGAGATGCCCTCCACTACACAACCACCGGGCCAGCGTACAAATGCCGGTTGCAGACCTGCCAGCATTTCTGCTACATCATTCCGCAAGCCATTCGGACGATTACGGAAAGTCTTCTCCGGGAAGAGGGATACATAGTCCACGTAAACCGTACCCGGTCCGTCAAATTCCAGAGCCAGTTTTCCTTTCGCATCGGTAGCCGCGGGTCTCATCATCTGGTGAACATCGTTCCACGTACCGCTTCCGCTTATCTCAATAGGGGCAGAAGCCAGTACTTCATCCTTTTCGGACAACAGCAGGGCAGTTATTTTTCCTTTATAGTCGGCAGAAGTGCGAAGAATAGTACGCAGCAGATAAGAATCTTCCTTTACCAGATTCATGCCCCAGTATCCTCCATTAATCAGGCGGACAGGAGTCGAGGCATCTTTGATGGTTACTTTCAGATTATTGGGTGCTGTCGGATATTTGGGATTTTCTTTCGTCAGTTTCATCTCTGCATGAGCAGTTTCCTGAGTATTCAGGTTCCACCCCGGCACAGGCTCGGTAGTCCAGCGGAAACTTCCTTCCCGCACTTCACCTGACATGTGGTTGCAGACTTTCTTCGGATGCAGTACATCTCCTTCAGCATAATAGCCTTCGGGCATTTCCAGTTCTTCGAAGCTACGGTTCTTTACCAGCTCGGCATATAAGCCACCATCTCCTGCATGATTAATTTCTTCGAAAAAGATTCCGTACATGGATGGAGCTACTTCGGCTCCTTTCTCTTGTAGATTGATTACAAGTTCTTCTTTCGGTGCAATGCTATTGCAGGCGCTCAATAGTAAAGCAGCCGCGGCAGAGCATAAAAAAAACTTTTTCATACGCCTGTTTTATTAATCGGTATTAGATATATAATGTTTGTTCACAAAGATAAGCCATGTCTTTCTATCAGAATAGTCACAATCTTGCCAAAAAAAGCAATTTTTAGGCCAAAACGGAGAAACATTCCTGATTTAGAGGTAAAAATCACACTCTTTTCATGGCTATTTATAAATTGGGTTGACTTTCATTATCTAAAAGCCAACCCAATTCAAATAGTCTAACGGCAGTTTTCCTTATCAAAGTTAAAGTGTAACAGCCAAAAGTTATCTTCCAATATTTATCTTATTTTGCAACACTTTTCGCGTTCCTAATCCACAATCATTTTTTCAGTTAGTAACAATCACAATTGAAGCATCTTCCAGACCTTCAGCAGAGACTTTCACTTGTATTTCACCCTTCTCTTCATTGGGTTGCACAATAGCGATGGCTCTTCCCCGGAAAGTATTGGGGGTGAGCGAGCGGAAACTTTTCATATCATCATAAGCTGCATTTCCACCTGCAATGACGGTTCCTTTCCCCATACACTCAATCTTGACAGGCAATGAAGTATCGGGAACTACGTTTCCGTCTTTGTCTACCAACTCTATCTTGACATAAGAAAGGTCATTCTTACAGGCTCTAATCTTATTCCGGTCGGCAGTCAGACGAATAGCGACAGGCTCTCCGGCAGTAGTTAACACAAACTCTTCCTTACCCTTTGAATTTACAGCTTTCAAAGTTCCCGGTTCATAAGGCACTTCAAAAGTAGCGGTATAGTCCTCTTTACCTGTCTCTTTCTCTCCAATGAGTGTATCGTTCAGATAAAGCTTCACTTTCGGGGAGCGACTGTATACATTCACTTTCATCGTTTGCCCCTCACAGCCTTTCCAATTCCAACTTACCAGTTCGTTAGGCCAGCCCCATCCGTTTACCACTTCTTTTTTGCCTTCGGGAACAGGGGCATGAACTGCCATAGTAATAGGACGTTCGCGCCACAGTACATCACGATAATAAGATTGAGGCTTCTTGTCACCGCAAAGGTCAATATCACCACACCAACCATTATACCAGGGCCAACCCATGAATTGTGTGTCATGCTCACCTTCTCCCAAATACGAGGCATGTGCCAATCCGGCCTCACCCAGGTAATCGATGGCAGTCCACACGAAATCACCTATTACATAGGGATGTTTCTCCACCAGATTCCAGTTCTGGGCAGCTTCTTTCGGATAAGACTCACTACCGTAGATAATACGATCGGGGTAGGCAGCGTGATCGCTCTCATACTTCCGCCAGATATAGTTATAGCCGGCCACATCGAGATTTTTGAAGACCCGGTAAGAATCCTTATCCCAATTGTATTGACGTCTGTCCCAGAAATCATTGGAGCCGATGGTAGTGAAGCGAGAAGTATCATACTTACGGACAGTATTCACCAGTCTTTTAGAGATCAAGTCTCCCTCAGGTTCATCAGCACGTTGTTCCACCTCATTTCCGATGCTCCACATAATGATGGAAGGATGGTTCCGGTCACGACGAACGGAAGCTGCTAAATCATAATCGCTCCATTCATCGAAAAACTGGTGATAGTCCTGTTCACGTTTTGGTTTCTGCCATTGGTCGAAGGTCTCGTGAATTACCAGCATACCCAATCTGTCGCAGGCATCGAGGAAATGCTCGGACACCTGATTGTGTGAGCATCTGATAGCATTGTAACCGTTGGCTTTCATAAGTTCCACTTTCCGTTCTTCGGCACGGTCAATGGCAGCGGCTCCCAAGAGTCCGTTGTCATGGTGTATACAACCGCCTTTTAACTTCAAGGATTTGCCATTCAACAGAAAGCCTTTCTCTGCTGAGAAAGAGAGGGTACGGATACCGAAAGGAACAGAAATCTTATCATATTCCTTTCCGTTTGAAGAGAGAGATACTTCCGCAGTGTAAAGCACAGGAGTATCTACTGACCATAATTCGGGCTTTTTAATGGAGAAAGATGTTGCCACCGGAGTTTCCGTGGAAAGCTCTACGCCCTGAGAAGTTGAAAACACTTCATTTCCGTCGGGCGAATATATTTTAATACCTATTTTACCTGATTTATTTTGCAGGCCCTCATTATGTATAATCGTAGAGAATTTAATTACAGCATCCTTTTTCCGGAGTTCGGAAGCATCGACAAAAGTATCCCATTTATCCAGATAAAGCTTATCTGTCTTTATCAGCCATACATGGCGGAAGATACCTGAACCGGCATACCAACGGCTATTGCGTCCGGCATTTACCGCTCTCACAGCAATTGTGTTCGGAGTGCCGGGAGCATTCAGGTAAGGAGTAATGTCTACTTTATAAGAAGTATATCCGTAAACATTGAAGTTGGCTTTCTTACCGTTTACCCATAACTCGGACTGATTATATACCCCTTCAAAATAGAGCACAATACGTTTGCCGGCATCAGCAGCAGAGAGAGTTAATTCCTTTCTATACCAGCCTTCGCCACCCACAGTCTGTCCCGTATCGATATCTCCTTCACTCATACGTGAAAAAGGACCGGCAGTAATACCTTCTTTTTGAAAAGGCAGAGGTTCTACACTCCAATCATGAGGAAGATCGAGAACTCTCCAACGACTGTCATTATATTCCGGCTGTTCGGCATTGGCCACAATACCTAAATGGAATTTCCAATCTTTATCGAAAAGAGTTTTTCTGTCGGAAGCGTGAAGAAAAGCGTCCGGCAGTAATGTGAATAGCATCACACAAGAAAAAAGTAATTTGCTTGCTGTTCTCATAATATAAATATGATTTAAGTTTAATTATAACAATCTTCAATATACATTGGCTACCTTTTAATCTTATCCCAAAAGCCAGTTAATCCCCAAGGCATATTCTTAAAGTAGCAAAGTAAAAGCCAACTTATTCATTATAAAATACACAATAAAAAGGTAAAGGTATAAAAAAACTCCAAAATTCATTCTATTTTAAGCTTTTACAGAACTTAATATTTTCCTGTTAAGAGTCATCACCAATTCTATCTACGCTAATAAGGCAAATCTGCCGCATGCATATTCACTATAACATGCGACAGATTTCTATTACAAGTATACTGCAAACAATATTCTGTTTATTCACTCTCTAAGTTCTCCATCATTACGATAACCTAGACTTCACTTTATCATAGCCACAAATCCACCACGCGGTAAACATTTTATTTCCAAATCAGTTTGTCCGTCCGACAAAGAAATATTTTCTTCAATAGCAAAGCTTCTGTCATCGGTTCCGTCTTTGAACAAAGAGATTTTTTTGCCACTTACAGGAATATTTTTCAGAGACGCACGAAGCATTCTCGGTTCATTGGTACCATTGATACCTGCAATATACCATACATCGCCTTTACGTCGTGCCATAACTACCTCAATTCCAGGATAACCAGCTAGAAGTTTCGTATCATCCCAAGCTGTGGGCAGTTCCGATAAAAGGTGTTTTACCGCTTCCGGTAAATTATCATAAGTTGAAGGTCTATCGGGCATGTGCTGCAAAGCCGACTCAAAAATCACGGGTAATGCAAGTTCATGCCCATGCGATGTGATATGCGGATATTGTGAATCGGAAAAAGTTCCCGGTGTGTAGTCCATAGACCCTACCACATTTCTTGTGAAAGGCAACGTGGCATTATGTTCGGCAGCCTGGGCGGTTAATATCGGATTGTTATTATACCACTCTGCACCATATACTCCTTCCACCGACATCATGTGAGGGTATGTACGTTGCCAGCCGCGAGGGATAGAAGCACCATGAAGATTAATCATCAGTTTATACTTCACCGCATCTTCAAGTAAATCCATATAATAGTTCATGGTAGTAACACTATCACCCGTAAAAAAGTCTACTTTAATACCGGCAACCCCTATGTCACTCAACCATTTATATTCCTTCTCTCGATCCTCTTTCTTATTCAGCCGATACAAGGGACCGGGACCAAGCCAGCTTGTGCTCGAATTATACCATAGTAACGGTTTAATGCCCTGCTCCAAAGCATACTCCACTGCATCCTGAAGGTTACCTCCATTTCCCATTTCATCCCATTCCCAGTCAATCAGATCGTAAGGCCACTTCATGCGGACAGCCAGGTCGATGTATTCTTTCACTCTCTGATAATCTTTGGAACCATGATTATATGCCCAGTAAATCCACGATACCATACCGGGGTTTATCCATTCCGTATCCTCTACTTTAGAAGGGTCGGAAACATCGGTCACCAATGTAGATTCTACCACATCGGACAAGTCTCCTATGATAAGCAGCCGCCAGGGAGATTCCCACAGACCATCACCAACCGGCTGCTTGTCAGCTAGGCGCACCCGATAACTATCACGATGATCGCCATTATACAGGAAAGAACCGCAATGCCCACGCCTGATATTTGCTTCCGTTATCAGCATGAACACTGAATCCTGCGGTTCAACAAGTACAGGATAGCCCCAAAAGTCAACTTCCGGATGGTCGGCAAGCTTTCCATCCGTGGATAGCGGAAAAAACTTTTCGTAACCTGGATCATACTGCTGTATCCACCTTTTGGCTCCTTCCGGAACAGTATATGTGGTGTACTCATGAATAACGTGTTCCTCATCGGCAACGGCATTTATTCTGTATTTAAAGGCAACTCCGTCATCATACACCCTGAATGCAACTTCCAGTATCTGGCCCGATTCATTCTCAAAAGAATAGACTCTTTCGGAAGCTTCGTTCACACAATGGCTACGTTTTCCCGTTATCATCTTGTAGTCATCGGTTACACGCTTTACATCGGAAACGGATTTCAATTTCAAGTTTCCGGCTAATTTTCGTGCGTCTGTTTCCAAACCTAGTTTTGAACAGGAAAGAATACGTCCACCTTTATAATCCACTGAAAAAACAATCTCATCATAGGCACTTTCCTCTGCAAATTCCATTGTGACCTTCAAGTTCCCGTCAGGAGAAACGACATCAAGCGTTTCCGTATGACACGAACTGATCATAACAGTAATCAGTATCACCCATGCTTTCCTTAATAAACTCATAATTTTTTCTTTTTATTATATAATTCTTTGATTGCAATTAATTATACCTACTATTATATTCCGATAGTTTCTCCATCCGGTAAGTTCGTTACTGCCCTCATCAAGTAAATTAAAATGTATATAAGAAAGCGATATCAGACAGGTCTTGTTATCGGAGGCAGTTAAAAGTGCTATAACATACCTCCGATCTAACCGTTCGAGTATTATTACTTATCTTCTATTCCAAGCCATAAACATACACCTCAGATAAAGAGCAATAGCCGTATCTATAACTACTTTCTATTCTGATTTTGATGTAACGGCCTTTTGACGATTTTATTCCAAAAAACTGAACATCAGCGATTTCTTCCATGGAGAAAGCTCCGATCTCTATCCAGTTTATCTTATCGGAACTTACATAATACTTGCAAAGTCCTGTATCAGTATATCCATTTCCCCTTTGTACCATAGCCAGCTGAGTAAAGGTATACTCTTTCTGAGCATCAATAATCAGCTCATACGGAGGTTTATCTTCTCCATTTTGCCACTTCGAATGCCAGAATGTGGAAAGATCATCATCCAATACACACCCAGCCCTTCCGTTCACTGCACCTTCACCGGATAATTCTTCAGAGGTAGCCTCTGCGGTCCAGCCTGTACGTTCCAATTTATGTCCCATTATGCGGAAGATCAAAAGACATAGAGCCTTCTCCTCTGAAACCTCAAACTGAGAAATCCCTGTAAGCCTTACAGGTAACATATAATCGCCAGGCTCTAAGTCCTCTCCTTTTATTGCGACTTCTAATTCTGCAGTAGTAACTCCCTCGATAAGTGTCATTGTTTCCGGCACTGTATAAGTCCTTTCAGGTAAAGTTCTGAAAAAAGTACCGTTGTTCAGATTATATTCTGCGACATAGTCCTGATCTACTGCAAACTGACACTCCAAGTCCCACTTATTATCTACATCAAGACCGAATTTTATTTTTTCTATAAATGTAGATACAGAACCATACTCCTTCTGTTCCAATTCTGAAGACGAATCTGTGAATCCAATTGCTGGTGAAACCACAGCCTCCAGTCGCAAGAACAACTCACATCTATCAGCATTGACGGAATCTGTTTCACTGCTAACTTGCAGAGGAAGTACCCATACAGCGTCCGGAGTATTCTCCATCATGGCTTTCACATTCTGAGGTTTCAGAGAGATATTAACCAATTTATAACGGTCAGCAGGTGAGAAGTCCAAACGTGTAACATCCAGTGAATAACAACTCGCATCTATTAATTGATAGTTTATTCCTTCCGGTTCACTATATTCCTTATCAAGTTCTGCCTGTGTCATCACATTGACGGTAACACTGGCTGCCTGATAAGGATCACTTCCTGATTTGATAACTGAGAATGTATATTTATTATCATCCTCCGTATCATACAGAGTCAGTGATTGTTTACCACTATTATTCACATACAATATTTTGTGATACACTTCAGGTACCAATTTATCCAAGTCATATTTTGAATCACCGCAGGCACCTAACACAATCAAGCTACCTGTCAATAAAATTGTTTTTAGTTTCATAAAGCATTATTTTTAGTTAATCAATAACCTGGTGCTTGCACCAACTGGGGATTACTGTATAGTTCATCCATACCTTCCCTTGACCAAACCGGAAGCAAATACAACTTATCATCCCATTTGAAAGGTTGGTCAATCAATGTCGGTTTATTGAAATCTTCAAAACTGGAATTAACTCTAAAACCATTCAAGCCATAACGTGTGCCGGCTCTAAGCATCTCCGGCGCAGTGGTCCAACGACGCAAGTCATAGTAACGGTGTCCTTCCTCGAAAAGCTCCACAAAGCGCTCATTACGTACCCAATCCGTCAAGGACATACTGCTGGTCAGGTCATTTTCCGTCAAATCACTGATTCCAGCCCGTTGACGGATTTCATTCAAATTTGCAAGGGCTTCTGTTGTATTGCCCAATGCTGCATGACACTCCGCTAAATTCAAGTAAAGCTCTGCCATACGGATAATTGGTCGTCTAGAAGCAGTATAAGTTTGAGTACCATCTGCTCCAAAATAGATATTCGGATCTATGAACTTCTTAGAAAGATAACCTGTTCCTACACAATTACGCGGACTTCCTGTATTAAATCCATTCGTATTGGTATTCTTGAAATTCATCCACAAAGAGCTGCCGTTATTTATTTTTTGGGCATATTGGCAGCCGTCAAATACAATCCAGGCATAAAAACGAGCTTCACGGTTAGCATGTAACTTAATAATATCATTTTTTACGTCTTCCTGGTCCAAATTGTCTGTAGTTAATGAAGGACTTTCCACCCCTTCATAGAAACGGGTATACCACTCTGATTCCGGACAGAAATCAGCATCTTGGCTTGGCAATTTACCATTCTCTGTATAAAAATGCCGTACAGAATACAATGTAGGCGCGACACTCGCCCAACCTCCTACATAAATACCATTACTCTTTTTCGTAACTTTATTGGGTAAACGTTCTTCAACTCCTTGCCCTTTATTATTTTCGTCTTCCGAAATACGTTGTGCCCAAATAAGTTCTTTATTACTATCACCTTCATTAGCAGTTACTAAATATTGGAACATACGTACACGTTCTTTAAATAAACGGTTTTCTTCCGTATCCTCCTCTTTTCCTGGAATAAATGGTAACCCCAAATCATCGCGTTCAGCCTTTTTATTTGCTGTCTCTATATCAAACAGCTGATGTCCTGCCTCTTTAGCAGCAGTCAATGCTTCTTGACAAGCAGTCAGGGCACGTGTCCATTTCTCACGGTTATAACTCATGCTCACCAATTCATTTCCATATCCTGGGGTCTCATATTCTTCATTCTTCCATTCCGGATGAGGGAATGAACCGTTCCACAGGGGAGAAGCTGCATATAACAACACACGGGCTTTCAAAGCCTTAGCCATTGTAGAAGTGGCACGTCCCAAATAATTAGTAGATCGTGTAGCAGGTAGCACATTAGCTGACTGTTCCAACTTGCCCACTATATAATCAACGCAATAATCAAAGTGTGAACGTCCGGGAATTTCTGTATTTGCAATGTTAGGGTCTACTTTAGCGGGAATAATAGGACAGGGCCCAAAAGCTTGCAAAACCCGGAAGTGATAATAAGCTTCCAAAAAATAACATTCAGCTTTATATTCTTCCTTATCCTCTTGTGTTACTCCCGTAGGTTGAAGTTCATCAATCAGGCTTAGAAAATGATGGATGTATCCAATATAATTATAGCTGGGGGTCCAAATATTTGCATCATCACCTCCCCAACCATTGTAATAAGAAGGTGAAATAACTCCCCAAGCCACTTGCTGCTGATAATTTGAGAATTGAGGTGGAGCAGCTGTCTCATCCACAGATCTCTCAAAAGCATTATAACCATAGACCGTAGAGCGTGGAACTGCACCATAGCAACTATATAAGAACTTCAACGTAGCCTCTTGGTCCTTCATCGTATCTTTAAAATCAGGCTGAGCCGGTGGAATTACATCCAGATAGTCACATGATACCAGACAACAGGAAGCTATTAGAACCTGTGTCATTCTGGTTATTTTATATATAAGTTTCATATTTCAATAATGTATTAAAAGATTTCTATTTAAAATGTGAATTGAACACCCAAATTAAAAGTGCGTTGTAAAGGATAAGCGTTCCAAGCAAGCTCAGGATCCCATAACTTGAATGGGCTGAATACTGCCAGGTTATCTCCACTAAAATAAATACGACAGTATGGCAAACGGTAACCGATTTCCAATGTCTTAAAACGAAGGAAGTTTCCGTTACGCAACCAATATGAACTATTCTGAAGATTGTTGGTAACATCTGATTTATTAATACCTAAACGAGGAAACCCAGCATTAGGATTAGGATTGTCTACCGACCAGTGATCATCAGCAATCCATTGCATCAAATTCCTTTCCACGGTTTCATCTTCTGTTCCATCACCACCGTTGGCAAGAAATGGAGCAATTCCACTATTAATGGTGATTTTACGCTTAGCAGATCCATTAAAGAAAACGCCAAAATCAAAGTTCTTATAAATTATATTTAAACCAAAACCATATTGTATACGGGGTATATGATTATAAGGGGACAGTAACACCTGATCTTCAGTAGTTATCTTACCATCGCCATTTATGTCACGATACTTGATATCACCTGGCATGATATTGGTACCCAACTGCGATTGGTCTGCCCAATTAGCGACTTCCTCTTCACTAGTGAATAAACCTTCGGCTATGTAGCCGGTAAAGGTATTCAGAGGCTTACCCGTTTTAGTCTGCCACACATACGGATAGTTCGGTTCATCTACATATTTATATTCATTCTGATTATATGTAAAATTACCCCGGAAATCTACCATTAAGTCTTTTGCAATCTGCTTCGACCAGTTCACACTTAATTCAACACCATGATTTTCTACCTTTCCAATATTACTCCAAGGTAATGATCCCCAATATCCTAACATATTCGGCCAGGAAGCACGTGCCATCAAAATCCGGTCACGAATATCATGGAAATATTCGAATGTAACATTCAACTGATTGAACAAAGATAAATCAACTCCCAAATTAAATTTCTTCACATGTTCCCATCCTGCATCCTGTATAGCCAAGATATCGAATGCCGGTCCGCTTTTTGAGGTCTCATTCGTAGGAAGCCCTGTCCAGAAATTAGGCCCCCAGCCCATGGTGACTTCATTTTGATACAAGAAATGGGGAGCTCTTCCGTCAAATGAGTCACTACCAACCAAACCGTAGGATGCTCTCAACTTAAAATGATTAATATACTTAGATATGGGTTCCCAAAACTTCTCAGAGCTTACAACCCAACCGACAGAAGCTGCCGGAAAGAATTCAAAACGAGTACCGGATGCCAAACGTTCAGAACCATTGTAACCGAAATTAAACTCAAATAAATAACGATTAGCATAGTCATACGTAAGACGTCCGGAATACCCCTGATTACGATTCGGCAATACACCATTACGATATTCACGCATCATATACATCACCATAGCCGTCAGATTATGCTCAGAAAAGCTGCGTTTCCAGTCCAAACGTGCATCAAAATAAAATGTTTGATCAGAGTTACGAGTTATATCGGACTGGCTCAAATACTGATCACCAGTACGTAATAATTGCATTTCATAATCATTTGTATCCGGATTCCAAGAACCTTCTTTTACTTTATAAAAGTAAGATGTAATAGAACGGTTATAGGAGGATTCTGACCAGTTTTTAAAATTTACCAAGGCTTTTGCTGTTAATCCCTTAGTAATAAAACTTAAATCTTGATTCAAACTCAACGAAGTATTCAAAGTATTGAAGTTAACTTCTTTGTATGAGCTCATCATATATTCATACGGGTTTTGTCCAAATTTGCCAGGCTTTACTTCAATGTTACCAAAACGGATAAATCCATCATCCCCTTCCTGTTGCGGGAAATAAGCAGGAAAAGCAACAGGGTTAGCACGCATGACGGACTTGTACAGATCCGAAGTTGAGTAGTTGGGACCTTTCAGATTACCTATCTGAGCCATCATTCGTAAATCTACAGTTGTAGTACTAGTCAATTTATAGGAAATATTATTCTGAAAATTATATTGCCAGTTATTGATATTATTGTTGTAATAGTACTTTGGTGCATCAAGCAACCCGGCATCATGGTTAGCTTGTAAACTCATATAATAAGTTACACGAGAACCGCCACCCTGTACATTTACATTGGCACGTTGGTTAAAGTTACCTTTTTTAAAAATTAAATCGAACCAGTCTACATCGGGATACACATAAGGATTAATACCTGATTCAGTATTCAGAATTTGCTCCTCGGTATACTTGGGAGATGAAATCGGAACCAGACTTCTTGCTTGTGCTGCTTCATTATAACTTCTCATAAAAGTAGCACCATCTGCAAACTGTGTCACTTTCGTGGGCTTAAAATAAGATACCTCCAATGAAGCATTCACAGTAGCTTTCGTATTCTCCTGCCCGTTCTTTGTTGTTACCAGCATAACACCGTTTGCACCACGATTACCATAAATGGCTGTTGCCGAGGCATCTTTCAACAAAGAAAAACTTTCAATAGATTCTGCTGGAATACGATTTAAATCAGAAGATGAGATTTCGATTCCGTCCAACAGAATTAACGGGGTGGCAACTCCGCCAAAAGTATTAATACCACGAATATAGAATTCAGAGGTAGATCCCGGTTCGCCACTGTTTACCATAGATACAACTCCGGAGAGTTTTCCTGCAAAAGAACTGGTCAGAGAAGAAGAAGGTGCCTTCAACGTGGCCCCCTTCACCGTAGCAATAGAACCCGTTACTGAAACCTTTTTCTGTGTACCTTGTCCTACAATTACAACTTCATCTAGCATTTCATTGTCCGAATCCATTTTTACGGTTATCACACCAAGGTCACCTACCACTAAAGTCTGTGTCTTATATCCAATATAAGAGAATACTAACTCTGTCTTACTAGTTACATCAATCTGGAATTTACCATCAACATCTGTAATAGTACCGCCTTCTGCTCCGTTTACTTTTACATTTACCCCAATCAAAGTTTCTCCGGTAGAGGCATCAACTACTGTCCCCACTAAAGTACGTTTCTGGGATATTTTGCTTTGAGTGATTGTTTGCACTGAAGAATTATCCGAATTCGCTATGACAGCAGACGGATAACTGCAAACAAAACCAGTGCAAAAGAGCAGACCAGTAATGAATCGCCGATTGTTTTTTAATAATACTGATTTCATCATCTTACTAGATTAAAGTTTAAATATTAAATTAGAGTCTTTAAATATATATATATTCTGGTTATTACTTTATTCGTCTTCTATACATAAAACTAATACGCATTTATCACAATAAAAGCCTTCTGTAATCCTTCGGCAGAAACCTTCACTTCAATTTCGCATTTTTCTTCATCGAGCTGAACAAAAAGAATCAATCCAGTAACTACTTTCATAATATTAATTTTAATGATTTGAAAACAAAGTAAATCACATTTGGCTAGGGAATGGTCTTAAAAACATGTCACACATAGGACAAAATCCATTCATGACACTATTTGATACCCTAATGAATAGATTTTATCCTATCAATTAAAAGCAAGATAACTATGATAAAGGATTTTTCTCCGAGAACTAATTTCTTTTGAATATCACAACAACTTTCGTTTTTCATTCGCTTTAAGACTTATATTCTTCGATATGCCGTTAAAACAAACCTTCGTTTTTCCTCCATTTCTTGAAGATACAACTAAAGAGATTACTTTTCTATCTTTCCATTCCATATCAACAACAAAACCGCCACGGGCACAAATCCCTTGCACACTACCATCTTTCCATTGTTCAGGAAGTGCTGGAAGAAGGGTTATAGAATTCAAAGATGATTGCATAAGCATTTCAATAACTCCTGCACATCCTCCGAAATTACCATCAATCTGGAATGGTGAATGGGCATCAAGCAGATTCGGATAAGTCCCCCCTCCACGATGTGCATCTTTACCTCTATAATTATCAGGACTAATATATTTAAGAAGTTTACGATAGGTATGATAGGCATTCTTACTATCACACAAACGTGCAAAAAGATTCACACGCCAACCAGTACTCCATCCTGTAGTCTCATCTCCCTTAATTTCAAGTGTACGAGCGCAGGCTTTTGCCAAATCCGGAGTCTTAGAAACTGAAATATGATGCCCCGGATAAAGCCCCAAAAGATGTGATTGATGACGATGCTGTGGGTCTTCATCCCGCCAATCATGAAACCATTCTTGTAAATTACCATTCTCACCAATCTGATAAGGAAATAACCGTTCAAGAACTTTATCTATTTGTTTCCTGAAACTTTTCTCAAATTTAAGAACTTCAGCAGCCTTCCGAACATTAAGAAGACACTCACGTATCATAGCAAGGTCAGAGGTATTTCCATAAGAAGTAGCTCCTGCATAACCATCAGGAGTCAAATATTTATTCTCAGGAGAAGTCCCAGGTGAAGTCAGGAGATATCCATCTTTTTCGGTAAGCCAATTTAGACAAAAGGTAGCGGCTCCCTTTAGTACCGGATAATTTTTTCTTAAGAAATCTTTATTTTGGGTAAAAAGATAATGCTCCCAAATATGAGTTGACAACCATGCTCCACCCATCGTCCAGCAGGCCCACGAAGGATCACCAGTACTCAACCCTACGGGGCAAGTCATAGCCCAAATATCTGAGTTATGTCCTAAGCACCAACCATCAGTTACGCCGTAATATGCTTTTGCTGTCTTTGTACCAGTTTTACTAAGATTAACCATAAAATCCATCAAGGGGCGATGCATTTCGCTTAGATTAGCAGTTTCAGCAGCCCAGTAATTCTCCTCAAGATTAATATTAGTCGTATAATTAGAACTCCAGGGAGGAAGTATACTCTCATTCCATAAGCCTTGTAAATTAGCGGGTACTCCCGGAGTGCGCGAGCTGGAAATAAGTAAGTAGCGTCCAAACTGAAAGTAAAGAGCCTCTAATTCAGGATTATTCTGTTGTTCATCAGCATACAGACGTAGCTGTTTATCAGTAGACATTGCAGCAATATCCATATCTGTCTTTCCCAAATTAAGTTTAACACGATCAAAATAATATTTATAATCAGCAATATGAGACTTGCGCAATGCATCATAAGTTTTATCAGCAGCAAAGTTCATACGCCTAGTCACAATATTACGATAGTCACTACCCTCCTTTACCGGATCTTTATCAAAACCATTAAAGCTTGTGGCATTTGCTATGAGAATAAGAACTTCTTTACTACCATTTATCTTTATATTACCTGAAGAGAAACTTTTTATCAACCCGTCTGGTGCCAATACACGAATAAGCGTTCTGAAATGAATTCCCCGATCCGGATCATACAAATGCTTATCCTTAGTCCCATCATAATAATTAGGATAAGAGTGATATGCAGCATAACCGTCAACAGATATTTCATTATTTAATGCCATTGGCGCATGCGGCAAAGGTGAGTCGAAAGAAAGGACTGCATGAATCCCACTATCATCATCAGACTGAAGTCTAACCACAATTACTGAATCAGGTGCAGAAGCGAAATAGTCAGTTTTAAACAGTTTCCCCTGTTTCAGATATTCTGCGTGAACCGTAGCATCACTAAGATTAAGACATCTTTGGTAAGCAGAAATATCTTCCACATTATCCAAATATTCAATAGTTAAAGTACCTAAGGGCTGATAGTTCTCACTAAAATGTCCCTGCACTTTAGTCATTGCCTTATCTGCACCACGAAAATCATCCTTATCAAGTAATGCTCGAATCTCAGGAATAGCTTTGTGAGCATTCGGAGCAGTAATCTTACTATCAGGCTCCCCTGTCCAGAGTGTTATATCATTGAGTGAGATTTTATCCCTTTTTATTCCACTATATACAGTAGCTCCCATTGTCCCATTCCCAATAACAAGAGCTTCTTCAAAATATTCTGCGGGATAGTCATAATGTAATCTCAATCCATTTGCACTTTCCTGAGAAAAAGCCAAGGATAAATTAACAAATAAACAAAAACATAAAATACTTACCGTACTTTTCCTAATACTTCTTACCATAATATTCCCTTTTTATTATTCCTAAAATTTTGGGAACAAAGATAAATTTCGGAATATGAATCAAGGGGATAATTATATGTCAGAAGATGGACCAAAATAGTTCAATTGCAGTTTTCTACCCATGAACACCATCATGTTTCTGTAAATATTCACTTGGAGTAACTCCAAATTCTTCCTTAAAACATTTACTGAAATATTTGGGTGAGGTGAAACCTATAGCATAAGCTATTTCAGATATATTTTGCGTCCGATTGAGTAACATCATACAAGCATGTTTCATTTTTATATTCCGCACAAAGTCCAGAGGTGTCATTCCAGTCATAGACTTAATTTTACGGTACAGGGTAGATTTGGACATATGAACTTCCACTGATAGCTGTTCCAAATCGTATTCTACATCTTCCAAATGTCGCTCAATACTATCAATAATAGACTGCAAGAATTGCTTATCTGCCGAAGGATAAGCGAGGCTTTCCAAATTCAATTTTTCTTCTTTACGAAAGGTTATTTGTCGCATTTTTGAGGCCCTAACCAAATTATCCACTCGTGCAAAGAGTATCTTCAATTCAAATGGCTTGGCTATATATCCATCTGCACCTGCTTCATAGCTTGCTATTCGATCATCAACTCCATTCCTCGCTGTAAGTATAATCACAGGAATATGATTAAAACGTAAATCACCTTTTATGCGGGTACAAAGTTCCCAACCGTTAATATCCGGTAACATAACATCACAGATAATCACATTCACTTCATTGTTATTCAACTTATCATAGGCCGTCCGCCCGTCTACAGCAGTCAGCACTCTATATCGCTCCTTAAACATTTCTTTCATAACAGACAATAATTCTATATTGTCATCAATCAGTAAAATGGTAAACTGGTCCATATCACCAATCGAAACATAATCATCTACAACTATTTCATCCATATCAGCTTGTAGTACCATTGTTTCATTGAGCAACTCATCTGAAGTATATTCTTCTTTATCAATCGGAAGTTTTACCGTGAAACATGAACCTTGTCCTAAAACACTCTCTACCACTATAGTGCCATGATGCATATTGACCAAGTCTTTCGTTAACGAGAGCCCTATGCCATTCGATTCAATTCTTCTATTTTTCTTGTTACTATAAAAACGGGTAAAAATATGTTCTATCTCATTAGCGGAGATTCCTATACCTTCATCCTTCACTTTTACGACTAACATTCGATGCTTTTCCTCATTAACAACTTCCACTCTAACACGTATGAATTTATTGTCAGGTGTGTACTTAATAGCATTCGACAACAAATTATGTAATATTTTATCCAACTTATCAAAGTCTACATAACCACATAATTCCTCCATATCCGCATTAACCTCTAACGTGATATTTTTCTTTTGAGCAAGTGGCATAAAATTAACCTTGCAGATATTCACTATAAACTCTCGTATATTTCCCTCTGAAACATTCAATTTCAGCTTCCCCATATCCATCTTACGAAAGTCAAGTACCTGTTGTATCAGCCGTTTCAATTTATCCACATTTGCCCTCAGCATCACAGATTGCTGACGGGCAGTCGGAATTTTTTGCTCAAAATAGTCCGTAATACAAGAAATTACTGTAAGAGGAGTTAGCAATTCATGAGAAACATTAGTAAAATAAGTCAATTTCATTCGTGTCAGCTCTTCCTTCAATTTAATCTCACTCTTTAACTTCATACGACGGATATAAAGGTAAACAACAAGGTAGAAACATAGCGCGACAAGAACAATATACAAAAGATAAGCAAACCAAGTTTCATAATATGCAGGTTCTTTAATTATGGTCAATATCACTTCATCCTTTATCCACTCCCCCCGTTCAGACTCCAGCTTCAAATGAAGTTTATATGTCCCTTTTGGCAAGTGATTATAAAAAATTGAAAATTTACCATAATCTAACCAGATCCAATCATTATCCATACCTTCCAAACGATATGCCATCCGGTATTTAGTTTTCGTCGAATACAGAAGTGGAGAAAAGAATATTTCAACATTCCGGTCGTTCGGAGACAAAGTAATTTGGTTTATAGTGTTTTCCTCTGAAACATTATCAAAAAAGATACTTTTATCTTCCACTTTAATATCTGTAACATGTAAGTGTGAGATTACTTCATTCACAGATAAAGCACTATCAGTCCGAATATTTATAAATCCCTTATGCCCACCTACATACAAACCTCCTTGTCCATCTAAGCTAACCGCCTTATATCGGAAGACTTCTACCATTACATTTTCATCCGCAGTAGAATAGTTCAGATAAGTTTGCGAATTAATATTATACTGGAGAACTTTTTTATTAGTAATAATCCACACATTATCCTTGTCTGATAGTATCCCCAATACTGTACAATCATCTATCACATTATCCAATGGTACATTTTCAAATGTTTGCATTGTCCTATCGGACCTGAGAACTCTCCCTAAAGAAGTGTTCAACCACAAGCACCCTTCTCTATCAAAACAAATTCCATCTACTATTTCCTTTTCTGAAAGTATAGAAATCCCCCCTTTTAATTCGCAAAAAATACGATTATTAGTACAAGTTAAACGATAAATCTGCCTATCATACGATATTCCCCAAATTTTTCCCTCCATATCACTTGCCAGAGAAGATATTCTGGGAATATTCTCCTCTGAAACTACTAATGATTCACGATCAGGACACTTTACATTCAAGTTACCGTACCACACAGATATCCAAAGATTCCCTTCATTATCCTCAATTAAATCGCCAACTCCCCCCTCAGCAACAAAAATATCTTCTTCTACTTGTACTTTCATATCTTTTTGAGTCAACCTCATCACATGCGGCTCATTTCTTGAATTAACCCATACTCCTGGTTTATGAAGAGACTTCTTTATTATATTAACCTCTCCAATACCACTATCAACAAATAAATCATGTGACAAATTATACAAACACAATCCATGTCTATCCTGCTCAAACCACATGATACTATCATTATCTAAAGAAAGATTTAGGATATTAGTATCCCAACCAAGTTTTTTCTTTAGCTGGAGTAAAGGGAAATTACCCACATTAGGATTATTAAAAAGAATTGTATAACCTGTATCATAAGACCCTAACCATAAATTCCCCTCTCTATCTTTACATATGCGAGTGTACATCATATGTGTATCAATTAAATTGTGAATATCCACCATTTCTAATACCCCCGCATCTGTATACTTAAATACATAAAGTCCTGCATAAGAAAGCATCCATAAATAGCCGAATGTATCATCTTGCTCTATACTATAAATTGTCGATTCTGCCCAATTTATATTTGAATCAATCATCTTATATTGCTTATAACACTCTTCCCCTTCCTTATCCGGGAAAAATTGCCATAATCCACCTCCCCATGTTCCAAGCCAATAGTTATCAGAACTATCTTGATACATAACATAGGCTGCTGCCTCTATTTTAGGACATGGATAATGTATAAAAACATCCATTGTTGAATCATATCCAAATACCCCTGTTGTAGCTATTATCCAAATCCGGTTCTTCTTATCTATATAGATGGATTGTATGCCACCTTGATTTTTTCCTGCTGAAGTTACAAGGTCATATTCTTTCACAATATGTGCAGTCGAATCACATCTGTATATTCTCCCATCAGAAGCAACCCAAACATTTTCTGCTTGATCGACTGCCACATAATTAACAGGATGATTTTGAAATCTTTTATCTGGAAAAGGAAGAATACGGCACGTTTGTTTATCATACAAATTTATTCCTCCCCAGCTAGCAATCCACACATATAAACTATTATCATCTATATTTATAATCGCATTATCTGCCAACAGATTCTGATTTCTATAGTCGGAACGGAAATTCAATAGCCTATAGCCGTCATATCTTGCCAAACCATTCGTTGTAGCAATCCAAAGAAACCCTTCTCTATCTTGATGAATGTCTTGTATTTCATTAGAAGATAACTGGTTCAAGAAAGGGAATTGCCTAAAAAACATATGCTGTGCAGTAACTGTCAGTTCGCCCAGGAATAGAAACAAATAAAAGAATAAGTATTTCATAGCACTGTGATCTGATTATGGGAACAAAAATAGAAAAAAAATAATTCATAGTATTACCTATGCCAACAAATGATACATTCCTCCCACTAATGCCTTTACCACCCCTTTCATCTCTAATTCAAAAAGCAAACCAGTCATACGGTTTACGGGAATATCGGCTTCTACTACCAGTGCATTGACATGCAGATCTCCTTGGCGGGTAAGAATGCCGACAATACGCTCCTCTTCTTCACTCAGTTCGGGGAAAAGATCCCGTTGGATACCTTCCGGCTTAGCCGATTCTCCGGCAGACTTCCAGCCCATAGCTTCTATAAAATCTGCGGCAGACTGGATGAGAGCAGCTTTATTATCACGTATCAGCAAATTACATCCCCTCGAAGAAGCATCAGAAATGCGTCCCGGGACAGCAAAACAATCACGGTGATAGCCTACGGCAAGGTCCGCCGTAATAAGAGAACCGCCTTTATCGGCTGATTCTACCACAATGGTAGCATCGCTCATACCTGCTACAATACGATTACGACTTACAAAATTGTGGCGGTCAGGATTGGTCTCTGTTAGAAACTCGGTAAGAAGGCCACCATTCTCTAACATATCAATAGCTGTTTTACGATGGACATAAGGATATATACGGTCCAGTCCATGGGCCAGAACCGCCACTGTGGAAAGATGGTTAGCCAGCGCCGCACGATGTGAATGAATATCAATGCCATAAGCCAGGCCACTCACAACCAGGACATCGGGACAGGAAGCAGACAAATCACGAAGAAAGTCTTCACAAAACTGTTTGCCATATTCCGTAGCATTGCGGGTGCCTACCATATCAATAACGCGAAGACGGTTGAAATCAGTATTACCCTTGAAGAATAGAACTACCGGAGCATCTTCACACTCACGCAAGCGAGAAGGATAAGATTCGTCTTTTAACGTAAGGCAGGTCAGGCGATTCTTCTCCACAAATTCCATCTCATGTTCGGCACGTAGAAAAGCTGCGGGGTTATCAAGTGCAGCAGCCACAGCGGGACTTACACCGGGAAGGAGCTCGGGCAATTCTTTACGCTGACGGAAGACTTCGGCAGCACTACCCATACCGTCTATTAAACGCTTTGCCCCGATATGTCCTATACCGGGGCAAAGTGTAAGTGCTATACTGCAAATACGTTCATCGTTGTTCATGTAAGTGAGTGATTAGTGGGAGAGTGCTTAGTGATTAGCGGTAAGATAGGGTTCAAAGATTTTATCAAACAGTTCACTGTCGCTCAAACGTCCGTTCACCACACAGACCGTTTCAACCACCGCTTTAATCGCTATTTTATCATCACTTTTCCGGAAGATATCCTGATAGAAAACATACTTAATACTTTCCTTTTTCATGTAAAGTTTGGAAATGAACTCATCGCCACTCTTTAGTGGAGTTTTAAATGCCATATTGATGCGTGCCACTACCGGGTCTACTCCCTGTTCATGCAACTTGGCGAAACTCACGCCTGTTGACAACAGAAATTCATGGCGCGTATGTTCCAGATAATGCTGGTAATTCGCATTATTCACAATACCTTGCAGGTCACATTCGTAATCCCGCACCTTCATTTCCAACTCATAGATATATTTTTCCATACTATACTCTTTAATCCCAAGATGAGACACTTATGAGACACATGTGATACATTTACGAGACACTTGTGAGACACTTATGAGACACTTGTGATACATTTATGAAACACTTGTGATACACTTATGATACACTGTGATACACTTATGATACACTTTATCCCTAAAAACGGCATAAACACCAATAGTGTATCATAAGTGTATCATCCGCGAGTTTTTTCAATATCCAGTCCTTTGAATTTCTTTAATTCTTCCGTAGAAACCAACTTGTAAAGTTTGTCACTGGGACGTATTTTGTCCGCTTTCATCGAGAAATGCTGCCCTTTCTTCACCGTTTGCACAGGTTTCAGATCAACACGGGCCTCATCGAGCGTAGTAAACACTGCACCTGTAGTGGGACCGGTAATCAGTAACTTATCCCCCACATTCAACTCCGCAGCTTCTACCAAAAATTCTGCCACACCGATATTGGAGAAATATCTAATGCCTTTGCCTACATATATTTTCCGTTCCGTAGCCGCAGAACCGTAGTTCTTTGTCCACTCGCCAAGGCGTTGTCCCAGATAATAGCCATCCCAGAAGCCACGGTTGAATACTGTTTTCAATCGTTCATCCCATGCAGCAATCTTTTCATCGGTAAACGTACCGTCCAGATAAGAGCGGATTGCCTCTTTATAGCACTCCACTACCGTACGGACATACTCCGGTCCACGGGCACGCCCTTCTATTTTGAATACCCGCACGCCTGCATCCAGCATCTTATTCATAAAATGGATGGTTTTCAGGTCTTTGGGAGACATGATATACTGATTGTCCACTTCCAGTTCCACATCCGTCTCTTTATCACGTACCGTGTAAGAGCGGCGGCACACTTGCATACAGGCACCACGGTTAGCCGAGTGGTTCATCTCGTGAAGTGAAAGATAACATTTTCCGGACACTGCCATGCAAAGTGCACCGTGGCAAAACATCTCGATACGGATAGGTTTTCCGTTTGGTCCGCAGATATTCTCTTCGCAGATATGACGGTAAATCTCGGCTACCTGTTCCAGATTCAATTCGCGTGCCAACACCACTACGTCAGCAAACTGTGCATAAAAGCGCAGTGCTTCCACATTCGAAATATTCAATTGTGTGGAGAGATGCACTTCCTGATCTATCTGCCGTGCATAACTCATCACAGCCACATCCGCAGCAATCACTGCAGAGATACCGGCTGCTTTTGCCGCATCTACAATGGTACGCATCAGCGCCAGGTCTTGGTCGTAAATAATGGTATTAACGGTGAGATAACTTTTCATCCCGTGCTCATCGCACGTATGCGCTATTTCCTTCAGGTCGTCGACGGTGAAAGTATTCGCCGAACGGGCACGCATATTCAGGTTCTCAATGCCGAAATAGATGGAATCGGCACCCGCCTGGATAGCCGCTGCGAGTGATTCGCGCGAGCCGACGGGTGCCATGATTTCAAAATCTTTTATAGTAAGGTTCATTTATACTTAAATCAAAAAAATCACTAATTATCATTTGTTTCCCTGTGCATCCAGGTCTTTCTGGAGTTCTGTGGCAATCTCCATGCCCAGCTGTTGTCCGATCTGCATACCTTCGGTCATCATAGCAGGCGTAGATGCACCCAGCTTCTTTCCGACAGGTGTTTCATAAAAAGCAACGATTTTCTTCAAATCATCCAATGTGAGATACTTCTGATAGACAGGAGCATAAAGTTCCGCCAGCTTACTTCCGAATTTAGTTTCCCACTTCTTCTGGAAACCATCCCAGAAAGCGGTTGAAGCCGAAGGCGACTGTTGTTTCAACATAGCTATCATCTGTGGTACCATAGCCTTTGCAGATGCCATAGAACCGGATAATTCAAGCATTTTTTCCAATGTAGCCTTGTACTCGTCATTTGGAGCCTGTGCAGAAACAGAAGGTGCAGCAGCAAACAGCATGGCTACACACATCACTACTAAAACCAAACCTTTTCTCATAATTCTATAATAGTTAAATAAATGAATGATACAAAGGTAGGCTTTTTTCCGTATTTTTGCAGCGAAATAATCATTTAGTTCAATTCATCCATGAAGATAGGCCACATAGATCTGGGCGAACGCCCCATATTTTTAGCTCCGATGGAGGACGTCACCGACCCCGCATTCCGACTGATGTGCAAGAAGTTTGGCGCCAATATGGTGTACACTGAATTTGTATCGGCAGATGCCCTGATACGTTCCGTCAGCAAAACCGAGCAGAAACTGAATATCAGTGACGAAGAACGCCCCGTAGCCATACAGATATATGGTAAAGACACAGAGACCATGGTGGAAGCCGCACGTATTGTGGAAGAAGCACGACCGGATATTCTTGATATTAACTTTGGCTGTCCCGTAAAGCGCGTAGCAGGCAAGGGTGCAGGTGCAGGTATGTTACAGAATATTCCCAAGATGCTTGAAATTACCCGTGCCGTAGTAGATGCCGTAAAGATACCCGTCACCGTAAAAACCCGTTTGGGCTGGGATGCCAACAATAAAATCATCGTAGATCTTGCCGAGCAGTTACAGGATTGCGGTATTGCCGCCCTCACCATTCATGGGCGTACCCGTGCACAAATGTACACCGGTGAAGCAGACTGGACACTTATCGGTGAGGTGAAGAAGAACCCGCGGATACACATTCCCATTATCGGTAACGGAGATGTCACTACCCCTCAAAGGGCAAAAGAATGTTTTGAGCTTTACGGAGTAGACGCAATCATGATAGGCCGCGCCAGCTTCGGCCGTCCGTGGATATTCAAGGAAGTAAGGCATTATCTGGAAACAGGCGAGGAATTGCCTCCGCTGAGTGCGGAGTGGAAATTGAGTGTATTACGTCAGGAAGTAGTAGACAGCGTCAATCTGTTGGATGAACGAAGAGGGATTCTGCATGTACGCCGCCATCTGGCAGCAAGTCCGTTGTTTAAGGGAATACCCAATTTCCGGGATACACGCATCGCTATGCTACGGGCAGAAACGAAAGAAGAGTTGTTTCGTATATTCGATACAATCAGTCCGTTACTGTCTTAAATATATTCAAAGGGGGATTCTATCACACAGTTACTTAAACATTGGCTGTGCGAACCATCTCTTAAACATCCACGTCACCACCACATACAGGCCGAAAGCTGAGATGAACCCTACAATCGAGTCGATGAGATAATGTGCCTGGATATACACTGTGGCACAGCAAAGCAGTATATAAAATGGAAACAGACATGCAAACAGCCAGCGACTGCCACGCCATGCCATAATCATCAGGAGCGTGGAGATACCCACATGTGAACTGGGAAAAGCCGCCGTAGGACGCTCACCAATTTGCTGTGACCCCTCTACCAGGTTGTAGAAGAACCCATGGTCGTATCCCGGTCCGGGCAGCAACTCCTGATTATGGTTGAAGTAATCTCCGATGGAAGGGAACACCCCTTGCGCCACATTATCATCTCCGATAGCCGGAAAATAGAATTGCGGGCCTGCCACCGGAACAAAGATATAAACCAGATAATAGATAAAGAACGAAGTGACCAACACGAATGATAACTTTTCGAAGTACTGAAAACGGTAGATAAAGTACCAGAGCACCACAATCAGAATCATCGGATAGTAGAAGAAATACCCCATATTAAACGGCTCACTCACCCACATCTGCGGAAAACGAAGACAGAACCATACTGCCGGTTGTCCGTTGAACAGCCACTGTTCGGCCGAAGCAAAAACATGGTCAAGGTTCGGGAATATCCGGTTAAACTCAAATGTATCGGGGTACCAATAAGAGAGCAGGGACATCTGGATGGCAATACGCACAAAAGCAGAGAACTTACAGGGTGCCAGCCGGTAAAGATACATCAACAGGAATGTCATGCCGGCAATCATGGCACGATCAATCAGCATCTGTACAGGATGATCCATTTCCTGGAAAAGAAACAAGATCAAAATAGAAGTCAACAGATTATATATAAGTGTTATCTTCTCGACTGCAAACAACCCTTTCCGGGTTTCTACCTTTTTAAATAAATCTAAAGCCATCCCTCGTTCTTATACCAGGCAACGGTTTCCTTCACGCCTTGCTCCAGATTATACCGGGGCGCAAATCCCAACTCTTTTACAGCCGGGGTAATGTCACATTGCCAATTGCGTTGTTTCATTATGTTATACTTATCAGAATTGAGCGTACTTGGTATCTTGTTCCACCTTGCCCAGGATTCAGCGAGCAAAGATACAACTTTCAGCACAATTAACGGACATATCACCCGAATTACAAACGGATTACCCAATTCTTTCCGTATCAAATCGGAAAAAGCACGGCTACGATACACCTGACCGTCTGCCAGGAAATAGGCACGGCGGCATACCTGTTTCTCGATGCCGAGGAACACAGCCTGCACAATATCTTTCACATAAATAAATGTCAGATCCTGACGGCGGAAACCGACTGCAAAATCCGTATGTTGCTTGATGGACTTAGCCATCAGGTAGTAATCTTTTTCACGCGGGCCATATACTCCCGTAGGACGATAAATAACATAGGGGAAGCCGGGAATACTTTGCAAATAAAGCTCGGCTTTGAGTTTGCTCAATCCGTAAGCGGTATTGGGCAGGGGCGAATCTTCCTCTGTAATCGGTTGGTAAGTTTTCTCATGAATAGGACCGAATACGCTCAGCGTACTAATATAAATAAACTGTTTCGGTATCATGTTCAGCTCGCGAAGAGTATCGACGAAATATTTCGTCTGCAAATAATTCACCCGGTCGAATTCCCGTTTATCGGTACACTTGGTTACACCGGCACAATGGATGATATAATCAAACTTGTTATACGTTCCTTTGTGTCCGGAAAGTTGGGCACGCAGTTCATTGGGATGTGCAAAGTCCAGTTCAAGGATATGTATCTTACGGTTGCGCAAATACTCCCGGCTACTGCTAGAACGGATACCCGCCCACACGCCGAACTTCCGCTTCAACGCTTCTTCCACGATGAAACTTCCAATAAATCCGCTGGCTCCTGTAATTAATATACTTTCCACCCGTTACTCTTTACGTTAAACAAATGTATAGAGTGATTAGTGTTTAGTGACAAGTGATTAGCACAGGAAACCTGCTAATCATTTATCACTAACCGCTTGTCACTATTTCAACGGTTCGACATGAATACCCACATGTGTACCCCTACCGAACATCTCTTTCAGCTTGTTCTCTATTTCCGTCGCTGTCCGGTGTGCCTCTTCCAAAGGAATCTTGCCATCCATACGCACATGTACTTCGATGGCACAATAGCTCCCAATACGGCGTGTGCGCAAATGATGCGGTGAACTGACACCGGGAAACGACAGAATGATCTCCTGTATCCGGTCTTCCACCTCGGCAGGCAACGATTTCTCCAGTAGTTCATCTACACAAGGTATAAGCAACCGGATAGAGACTTTCATTATAAAGAAGCTCACCACCACTGCCGCTATCGGGTCGAGTACCCGCCAATGGGGTCCCAGCAAAATAGCACCACCAATACCGATAGCTGTACCGATGGAAGAAAGTGCATCACTCCGGTGGTGCCACGCATTGGCAATCACCGCCTGTGAGTTCAATTTCTTCCCCTTGAATACTGTATAGTGATAAAGAACTTCCTTTGAAACAATGGATATCAACGCCGCTGCCAGCGCCAGGATACCCGGTTCCTGCAAAGAATCTCCCTGCAAGAAACGATAAATGGACGATGCACCGCTCCAGAGAATGCCAAATCCCACAAACAGCAACAGAATACCGATAATAGCCGTAGCCAATGTCTCGTACTTTCCGTGCCCGTAATCGTGGCTTTCATCCTCGGGCTTGGCAGATATGCGTACAAATACAATCACTATAATGTCAGTGACAAAGTCCGACAATGAATGAACCGCATCTGCCAGCATAGCAGCACTATGACCGAAAAAAGCGGCAAAGAACTTGAACACAAGCAAGAGGAAGTTTACAATGCTACCCACCACGGTCACCCGGTAAATACCTTTTTCCCGTTCGGTGTTTTGCTTATCCAACGCTTGTTCCATCATCCAGCCGTTTTTATAAATCGTTGCAAATATAGTACATAAATCCGTTTGCTTCTGCAATTTACCGGTTATTTTCTACCAACAAAGAATATTTTGGGGGTAGATTGAACGACTGATAGCAATTATTTGTTTACTTTGTAGGCGTGAGTTAGCTACAGGTTACGAGCTACAAGCTACAAGTACTATGCAGTCCAATACTTATTGTAGCAGTTTTTATACTTGTAACCTACAACTCGTAACTAAAAACTTTTAAATATATGACCAAGAACAAAGAAAAGAAAGCCGGCAAACGGATGAAGAAAAAAGAACTCATCGCCGCGCTAATGGATTTTTTCCATTCAAAACCCGACGAAGTACTGTCTCTAAAATACATATTTGAACAACTTCACCTCACCACGCATCCACTGAAGATGTTGTGCAGGGATATCCTGAGTGACCTGTTGCTGGACGACTACATCACCGAAGTGGATAAAAGCAAGTATAAACTGAACAACCACGGTGTAGAAATGGTGGGTACCTTCCAGCGCAAAAGTAACGGAAAGAACTCTTTCATTCCCGAAGGTGGCGGCGATCCGATATTCGTTGCCGAACGTAACTCGGCACACGCAATGAACAATGACAAAGTACGCATCTCCTTCTATGCCAAGCGTCGTGGACGTGAAGCCGAAGGGGAAGTCATCGAAATACTGGAACGCGCCAACGATACCTTTGTCGGTACATTGGAAGTAGGCAGTTCATATGCTTTCCTCGTAACGGAAAACCGTACGCTTGCCAACGATATCTTTATCCCGAAAGAGAAGCTGAAAGGCGGAAAGACAGGTGATAAGGCCATCGTGAAAGTGGTGGAATGGCCCGACAAAGCCAAAAACCCCATCGGGCAAGTCATCGACATTCTGGGTAAAGCAGGCGACAATACCACCGAGATGCACGCTATCCTCGCCGAATTCGGTTTACCTTACGTTTACCCTTCATCCGTAGAAAAAGCTGCGGACAGAATCCCTGCCGAGATTTCTGCCGAAGAGATTGCCAAGCGCGAGGACTTCCGGAATGTGACTACTTTCACCATCGACCCGAAAGATGCCAAGGACTTCGACGATGCTCTCTCTATCCGTAAAATAAAGGATGGCTTGTGGGAAGTAGGTGTACACATTGCCGATGTCACCCACTACGTCACCGAGGGCAGCATCATCGATAAAGAAGCTGAAAAGCGTGCCACATCTGTTTATCTGGTAGACCGTACCATCCCGATGCTTCCCGAACGCCTCTGTAACTTCATCTGCTCCCTGCGTCCCGATGAAGAGAAACTGGCATACTCGGTCATCTTTGAGATCAATGAAAAAGGAGATGTGAAGGATTCACGCGTAGTACATACGGTAATCAAGTCCGACCGCCGCTTCACTTACGAGGAAGCACAACAGGTGATTGAAACTAAAGAAGGTGACTTCAAGGAAGAAATCCTGATGCTGGATACCATAGCCAAGGCATTACGCCAAAAGCGTTTCGTATCCGGAGCCATCAACTTCGACCGCTACGAAGTGAAGTTCGAGATAGACGCAAAAGGCAAACCCATCAGCGTTTACTTCAAAGTGTCCCAGGATGCCAATAAGCTGGTAGAAGAGTTCATGCTGCTTGCCAACCGTACCGTAGCCGAGAAGATCGGTCGCGTACCGAAAAACAAGAAAGCAAAGGTATTCCCTTATCGTATCCACGATCTTCCGGACCCGGAAAAGCTGGATAACCTGGCGCAATTCATTGCCCGATTCGGCTACAAACTGCGCACCAGCGGTACGAAGACGGATGTATCCAAGTCCATCAACCACTTACTGGATGATATTCAAGGGAAGAAAGAAGAGAACCTTATCGAAACCGTATCCATCCGTGCCATGCAGAAAGCGCGTTATTCCACGCATAACATCGGGCACTACGGATTGGCATTCGATTACTATACACATTTCACCTCCCCCATCCGCCGGTTCCCGGATATGATGGTACACCGCCTGCTCACCAAATACCTGGATGGCGGACGCAGTGTTTCCGAAACTAAGTACGAAGATCTTTGCGACCATTCCAGCAACATGGAGCAGATAGCCGCCAATGCCGAACGGGCTTCTGTGAAGTACAAACAGGTAGAGTTTATGACGGAACGTCTGGGACAGATATTCGACGGTGTAATCTCCGGCGTAACGGAGTGGGGTCTGTACGTAGAGCTGAACGAAAACAAGTGTGAAGGTATGATACCTATCCGCGACCTCGATGATGACTATTACGAGTTTGATGAAAAGAATTACTGCCTGCGCGGACGCCGTAAACACCGCACATACAGCTTGGGCGATGCAATTACCATCAAGGTAGCACGTGCCAACCTGGAGAAGAAACAACTGGACTTTGCTTTGGTAGACTAAATAATGTATGAAGGCGCGGAATCCGCGCCTTCATACATTATTATTGTTTCTGCTTTACATATCCGGAAGGTGACACCCCATACTCATTCTTGAAACATTGCCGGAAATAAGCCACGCTACTAAATCCCGTCATATAGGAAATCTCTGAAATTGTATATTCACCGGATATCAACATCTCCACACTTTTACGCATCTTTACCTTACGAATAAACTCATTGGCCGACATATCTGCCAAGCCTTTAATTTTTCGATATAGGGTAGAATGGCTCATACACATTTTGTCTGCAATGAAAGCCACATCCATCTTTTCCATCTCTATGTTCTCCTCGATGATCTGCGTAATTTTCTGCATAAACTCATTATCCAGCCTGTTCAATGAATTTACAGCTTGTTCCTGAGCTGGTTTCACATCGGCCAGCAATAATTGCGAAGCAATCTTCTTGCGTGTTTCCAGCAAGTTATTAATGCAGCTATGTAGCAGTCTTGCACTGAATGGTTTTGTCAGATAAGCATCCGCACCCGAGGCATAGCCTTCCTCCTTGTCATGCAAAGAATCCTTGGCCGTCAGCAGGATTACCGGAATATGACTGGTACGCATATCCTCTTTTACTTTCTTACAAAGCTCCACTCCATCCATAATCGGCATCATGATGTCCGATACTATAACATTCGGAATCCGCGCTTGTGCCAATTCCCAACCCTCTTGTCCGTCTTTGGCAGTAATCACTTCATAAATATCAGCAAACGAACTTTTTATATACTCACGGATATCAGAGTTATCCTCCACCACGAGCACAATGGGACATCCGTCCAAAGCAGGTTCCATTCCGGCTATATCCTCCGTTGGAATGGGCAGTTTTTTCACCTTGCTCTCCACATGAATGGCATTGGGATAAGTGTTTTCCGTCAGCAGGCGCAAAGTAAAGGTGGTTCCCACTTCCGGTGTACTCTCCACTTTCAGCGTACCTTCGTGCAAATCAGTAAGCCCTTTCACCAGTGCCAGACCAATACCTGAACCTGATGCCTGAAACTTACTTTTAGCCTGATAATAGCGGTCGAAGATATGCGGCAATGCTTCCGGCTCAATGCCATGCCCGGTGTCTTTCACACTGATTTCCGTATATTTTATCTGCATTTCCTCTACCGAACGCAAGGTCAGTGTTATCTCTCCTTCCGAAGTATATTTGACGGCATTACTCAATAAATTATCCAATATGATGGTGATCATATCCACATCATAGAACAGCTCGGCATCTTCGGTTTCAATATGGATGTGGTAAGTCACCTTATTGTTGGGGTTCAGTTCTTTATAACGTAACCCGATTTCCTGTACCAGTTGCGCCAGATTTCCCCTTGCCACTGTCAGTTTCCGGTTTTGAGTCTCTGTTTTACGGAACTCCAGAATACGATTGATTAGATTCAGCAGGCGGGTAGCACTATCGTGAATGATACTGATCTTATTGGCATGCTTGGGAGACAGAGTACCGTCACTCAGCAGATCTTCCAATGGCCCCAGAATCAGTGTCAGCGGTGTACGCAACTCGTGCGTGATATTGGTATAGAAACGCAGCCTTTCATTGTTCAGTTCCAAGTCATTCTGACTTTTTCTGCGTTCCAGATTCAATGAGCTTTCCAAATCTATCTTATGCTTATAGAAATTAAGTAATCCATAGAGGGCCAGGACAAAGAGCAATACATAAACCAGTTTGGCATACCATGTGAGCCAGAACGGTGGCCGTATATGAATCACCAGCGAAGCCTCTTTCTCATCCCATTCCTGGTTGCGAATACGTGTCTTTACTTTAAAGACATACGTACCGGGAGAAATATTACGGAAAGTTACCTGATTCTCTCCTTGCGTATTATACCAGGCTTTTTCTAACCCCTCCAGCATATAAGTAAATTCTACTTGCGGGCTTTGAGTATAGTCCAGTACATTGAAAGATATCTTGAATGTATTCTGATTATACGGCAAATTTATCTCCCCATCGGCAATAGGCATCGGCAATTCCTCGTCATGACTCTCTTTCATACGGTGATACGTACAAAAACGGGTAATGGCAATAGAAGATACCTCACGATTAGTAGGAATATCCTTGGGATTAAAATAACACGCACCATTCTGTGAACCAAAATACATGGTGCCATCAGAAGTCATGCAGGTAGACCCATTCATAAAATCACCCATAGGCACTCCGTCGTGATGGCTATAATTATAAAACACCTTCTTCGCCTCATCCAGCCGGGAGACTCCACCATTCGTACTGATCCATATTTGATGAAGCTTATCCTCAGTAATAGCACGCACCTGACTGTTTTCCAGGCCATTCCGTTCTTTAAAGATTTCATACTCCTCCGGGTTGGCCGTATCATGGAAAAGTACCACTCCCTCACGCGTAGCAACTAATATCCTTTGTCGGGAATCCTGCATCATATGGTTGACGGCATTCGAACAGAAACCATTTTCAACCACGAAATTATATATAAGCTTATTGTTCGGATCGAATACCGAAATACCTTTGCCGAATGTTCCTATCCACAGTTTATCTTCTTTATCCCGCAAGATACCATGTATCTTTGTATCCGGCAGCTGACTTTGAATGAAACCTGCCACTTCCAGCTTTCCGTTTTCATAGATATAAAGTCCGCTCTCCGTCCCAACCCAGATACTCCCGTTTTTATCTTCATAGAAACAATGAACATTCAGGGTTTCCTCGTGAGACGTTTTACCGATACGGGTCATTTTCCTGTTTTGCGGGTCATACAAAAGAATGCCGTTCAGATAAGTCCCCATCCACAGCCGGTCCTGAGAATCTTTGTACACAACATTAATATGAGTATTGGATTGAGTCTGATAAGAACGCAATAAAAAAGTATCTATCAGCTTATTCTTCTGAAAAACAGCAAACTCACCTTCGCCACCAACCAACACTTTATCATCTTTTGCAAACAATCCCCAAACTTGCTTACTACTCTGTTTACCGTCTCTTTCCACCGTGTAGGGCAACATATTAAAAATGGGCTGTGCATAACTTATAAAATCGACTCCTCCCCGGTAATTTCCCAGCCAGATGTTCCCGAAGCTATCTTGAAAAGCACATTTGGCATTAGGCCCCGACAGACCGTGTACATCATTGGTAGCAGGTATATTCTGAAAATGTATATGGGTTGGTGAAGTAAATGCATTCTGTTGCATATCAAGTATACTGACACCACCCATATTGGTGCAGATCCACAACCGCCCGTCCCTCATCTGTTTTATATCCAGCACCTGATTGGAAAGCAACGAGTTCTCATCGCCCGGAATATGCCTGAAAGTGGTGAACTTCTCGGTTACAGGATTAAAGATGGATAGTCCTTTGTTAGTACCTACCCATATATTCCTTTGTTCATCTACACACAAGGCAACGACAAGTCCTCCCGGAAGGCTATCCGGATCATCGGAAACGTGCTGATACCTTTTTATTGTATGATCTTTTAATGAAATGACACTCATCCCCTTGCCATCATGCCCGACATACAGATTTCCCCGACCGTCATCACAGGCTATATAGTTTTTCAATCCACCCAGTCCTTTCACATTGTGTTCATAGTAATGAGTGAATTTCCCGGTTTCGATATCATAATAATGGATACCTACATGATAAGTGGTAATCCATAACCCTTTTTTATCGAAGGAAGGAATGATATTGGTAATATCATTGGTTGCAATAGTGCCATCCCCCGCCCTGTATACAGTGAACGTATCCGCATCACAATCGAACACGCACAGGCCTTCACGTTGGGTAGCTATCCACACTTTATTGTCGCGCGGATCGGCACACACACAGTTCAGTTCATTGGCACTCAACTTCGAGGTATATTTTTTATAAACCGTAAACTGCCTGCCATCAAATTTATTCAACCCACCCTCGGTGGCAAACCACATACATCCTTGTTTATCCTGGGTAATCCCCACCACGTAATTGCTGGATAGCCCGTCTTCTACCCCCAGTCTTTTAATCGTATAGGGTTGTGCTTCCGATTTTGCAACCAAAAGAATAACCAGCCCCAGAAATAGCAGAGTGTTCTTCATTTGAATCTGTTTTATTTTAAAAGTAATAACCTGAAACCTGTATATAGTTCCTTACGAAGTAGTCCCAAAGATGCACTAAAAATTCAACATAAACCAACCAATAATTCGTCTTGAACGATTTTTGTATTCTACTTGCCTATTTTTCTATCTATGGCTTTCCTTTTAGCATCTAATTTTGCAATGACAAAAGTATAAAAACTAAAAAATCTAATATTAATGAAAAGAAGAAATTCTCCAAGTTTTTTAGGTAACCGGCCTCTCATTGAGGGAGCCGATTTATCCGGATTACTAATTCAATCACCTTATTTAGTCTAATAAAAAAAGAAAAACGATGAAAGAAAACTCGTTCAAAAGAAACCGGAAGGCCCTCACAGCCTTATTGCTTTGCACTGGTTTCATCGCAGCTCAGCCCCTCGCAGTAATGGCTGAAGACAGTGTAACTTCCGTACATGCAGTTCAGCAACAGAAACAAACCGTCACAGGTATTATCAAGGATGCAACAGGAGAAGCCATTATCGGTGCCAGCGTATTGGAAAAAGGTACATCGAACGGCACAATCACTGATTTGGATGGCAAATTCACCCTAAGTGTCACTCCCAACGCAACATTAGTTATTTCGTACATCGGTTATCAGACACAGGAATTACCTGTTGTTGCCGGAAAGGTAATGGACATACAGATGAAAGAAGATGCCGAAATGCTGGATGAAGTAGTAGTGGTAGGTTATGGTACTACCAAGCGCAAGAACTTTACAGGTTCGGTTTCTACCGTAAAAGCCTCGGAAACTCCGTTGGCACTGATGCCCACCTCCAACGCAATGGACATTCTGCGTGGTACGGCTACCGGTATCACGGTATCGCAGCAACAAGGAGCAGGACAGGCACCTTCATTGCAGGTTCGTGGTCAGAAATCGGTAAATGGTGGTTCCGATCCACTGATCGTAATGGACGGTGTGATCTATATGGGAAGCTTCCGCGACATTGATCCGACAACTATCGAAAGCATGAGTATCCTGAAAGATGCTACTTCACTCGCCGCCTACGGTTCGCAAGCTGCCAATGGTGTAATTATGATCACTACCAAGAAAGGTAAGTTGGGTAAGCCCGTCATCAACGTCAACACTTCCTGGGCCTTCTCTACAGCAGCAGCAAAACCAGACTTGTTAAGTCCCGAAGATTATGTAAAGAAAGTAAACCTGTTGAGTGGTCTGGCAGAGGATGCCGATCCTACATGGATGCGCGAGTACGAATACGAGAACTACAAAAATGGAAATACCATCGACTGGTTTGACTACTCCACGCGTACCGGAATCATGCAAAACTATTCAGCATCCGTTTCGGGAGCCACGGAAAAGATGAATTACTACCTCTCAGGTACTTATACCGACCAGGAAGGCGTGGTAAAAGGTGACGACTATGACCGTACCGTATTGACCGCACGTATCCAAACGGACATCACCAACTGGTTGCAAGTGGGCGGACAAGTGAACTATGCCTACAACGACTATTCGGGAGCCAGCGTATACGACCTCTACCAGGCCATCCGTTTAAGCCCATACGGTCGTGCCGAACGTGCCGATGGCGGTGGATTGGAGAAATTCCCCTGTAATGAAGGTATTTACCGTATCAATCCGATGTGGAATGTAGAGAGCGGTACTATCGACGACCATGACACGTATGCCACTACCTCTATGAAAGGACACGTATTGGTGAAATGTCCCTGGGTAGAAGGTTTGACTTACCGCCTGAACGGCAGCTACTCCGTAGAAAACATCGAACGAGACTACTTCACGCACGAAGGATATTATGTGAAAGAAGGTACGGGCGATGACCGCTATTCCGAATCTGCGGTATCCGATTATCTGGCCTCAGCCAACGGCTACAGTGCACGTACAAAGAATACATCATGGGTATTAGATAATATTATCAACTGGCAACGCCAGTTCGGCAAGCACTATGTAGACCTTACTTACGTATATACGCGTGACTCTTACGAATACAGCTACCGCCGCTTCGACGGTTCCGACTTTGCCGCACTGGGTAACACCAATCTAAGCTACGACGGACTGAACCTGGCAACCACACAGAAAATCAACGGTCTGAGCTATACACGCCACACCAACGTGGGTTATCTGGGCCGTGCCAACTATAACTACAACGACACGTACCACCTGAGCGTATCCGTACGCCGTGACGGTTCCAGCGTATTCGGTGCCAACAACAAATGGGGTACATTCCCCGCAGTAGGTGTGGCATGGACTGCCTCCAACGAGGAATTCATGAAGAACATCAAAGCCATCAGCTACCTGAAACTGAAAGCATCCTGGGGTAAGAACGGCAACCAAAGCCTTTCTCCTTACGAAACCCTTTCAAAAATTACCCTGGGGCAATCGGGCGGTTACAGCTATCCGTTCGGTAACACTTCATTAGTGAGCTGGGGACAACGCATCACCTCCATGGGTAACACCGACCTGGGATGGGAAGAAACCGAATCATTCAACTATGGCTTCGACCTGGGTGTACTCGACAACCGTATCCGCCTGGAATTCGATGGATACTTCTCCAAGACTACCAATCAGATATTTAACCGTAACATCCCGGTAATGATTAACGGTCTGACCAGTATGAAAGCTACCATGGGACGCGTAGACAACTGGGGTATCGAAGTCAACCTGAATACCACCAACATCCAGACAAAGGACTTCAACTGGGGTTCCACACTGACTTTCTATATGAACCGCAACAAGCTGAAAGAACTCTACGGTGACGGACAGGACGATATTGTGAACTCCCTCTTCCTGGGCAAATCGCTGGGTGCCATCTATGGCTACAAAAATATCGGCATCGTACAAGAAGATGATACCGAATACATCGCAGCCAACGGTGCAGAACCGGGTGACGTGAAGTTTGCCAACCTGGACGGTAGCGAAGACGGTAAAATTACAGCCGACGACCGTACCATCCTGGGATACAAGAAAGAAAACTTCCGCATGAGCTTCGGCAATACATTCCGCTACAAGGACTTTGAACTGTATATGTTGTTCACCGGCATCTTCGGTGGAAACGGCTACGGACAGGCTGTAAACTACTACGCTTTCCGTACTTCTTCCGACGTGCAGGGCGACAATAACTTCAACCACGGCTGGTGGACTCCCGAAAACAAGAGTAACAAATATCCGCGTATCAACTACACCGACGGACGCTACACTCCGCTACAAGGATATGGCTTCGTGCGTCTGCAAGACCTCAGCCTGTCCTATACTTTCCGCCAGCCTTGGGTACAGAAAGCAGGTATCGGGAATCTGAAGGTTTACATGGCTTGCAAGAACCTTTTCACCATCTCCGGATGGGAAGGCGGCGACCCTGAAGTTCAACAAACGCTGGGTAGCGGTTACACTTACGGATACCCGTTGTCGCGTACCGTTTCGTTTGGTCTGAATTTAACATTCTAACTCTACTAAAAACACTAAAGATGAAAACAAAAAAATACATATTCATAGCTGCCGCGGCTTCCATGCTCGGCCTGATGACGTCTTGTGACGATGAGGGATTCCTGACGGAAAAGCCCAAAACAATCTACACCACCGACAACTCGTACGAAACGATTGATCAGGTGAAGGCTTGTATCACCAACTTGTACATCCACATCCGCTACTGGTATCAACAAGATTACTTTCTGAAAGGACTGGGCACTGATGTGCTGGATACTCCTTACTTCCGCAGCACGGGCAATGGCTACTGTAACTTTGCCAACTGGTCGAGCACCAACAGCAATTCCAACAAGATTTATGACGCCATGTTCCAGATGGTGAATTATGCCAACCAGTCACTAGAAGGTTATAATAAGGAAGGTCTGCCCTGGGAAAGCGAGGCACAGCGCAATGAAGCTTACGGTGAAATCATGTTTTTCCGCGGTTATGGATACCTGACAATGGGTGAATTGTTTGGCGGAGTGCCCTTGGTAGATCAATTCTATCAGACATTGAAACTGGACTTTGTACGTTCCAGCCGCGAAGAAACGTATAACTTCGCTATTACCGACCTGGAAGCTGCCGCTGCGGCACTGCCCGATTATCCATCGGAAGCCGGGCGCGTGTCAAAGGGAGTCGCTTACCATTTCCTGGCCGAAGCCTATCTGGCACTGGCCACCATCAAGAGCAATGACGCCGAATGCCTACGGAAATCCATCGAATATGCCGACAAAGTGATGGCATTGCATCCGTTGATGACGGAGCGCTTCGGTACACGCAGCATCCCGGGAGGGGGAACAACAAAGAATGGTGTGGCTGCTTACTATGAAGACGGCAATGTATTTTTCGACCTCTTCCAGGAAGGCAACTATGACTACGCCGAAGGAAATACGGAAGCATTGTGGACCTTGCAGAACGATTATACAGTTTATCATGAATATGGCGGAAACAACTTCGTAGGTTATCCGCGTGAAATGTCTCCCGTTCTCCGCGATGTGGTATGGAAAGCTGAATATGCCGAAGCCGGAGCAGCAGCCGGACCATGGGCAGGCAATATCGACGAAAGCATATATCCGGGCGGAAACGTATCGGCCTACGTAGGCGGACGCGGTGTGGCTAATATGGCTCCTACCACTTATGTGATCAGTGATGTTTGGGAAGGCGATTACGAAGATGATATACGCAATGCGCCCTGCAACATCCGCCGCCAGTTTGTGTGCATGGATACGAAGCATAGCATGTATGGCAAATCGGTTCCTTACGAAATGCTGGATTACAATACCCAAAAGATCACAGAGCTCTTCCCCGTCTGGACCAAGCTGGCCCCGATTGACGACTGGGGATATGACGACCTGGCCGACGGCGGTAACCGCTCTAACATGTATTGCGACCAGTATGCACACCGTTCGGCAGAAACCTTGTTGCTCCGTGCCGAAGCCAACCTGCGTGCAGGCGACAAAGGTGCTGCTGCCACCGACATCAACAAGCTGAGAAACCGTGCACAATGTACAAAACTGGCTACGGCAGACGATATGACGCTGCAATACATCCTCGATGAACGGGTGCGTGAGTTATTCGGTGAAGAAAGAAGATGGGTAACTCTGCTCCGCATGGGCAATGACGGCATCGAAAGCCTCAACAGTCATGCCATGTACATAGCAGACCAGCCTTTCTGGGGCGGGTACTTCAAGTCGGACAAGGCCAAGGTTACGAAATGGAACCTATTCCCGATACCACAGACAGTAATCGATACGAATACAGGTGCGGTAATAGAGCAGAATGAGGGCTGGTAATGTTATCAGGTTCATATAAATAGCAGAAAGGTGTGCTTCGTTATCGTGAAGCACACCTTCTTTTTTATTCATCTGCGGACGGAAAGTCTTCCCTCTTCTCCCTGTAAGCCGTTGGCGACATCCCCGTATGGTGCTTGAAGTATCTTCCTAAATATGATTGATCCGGAAAATTAAACTGATTCGCTATCTCCTGTATGGAAAGCGCTGTAGAGTGAAGCGTCACTTTCAGCTCAAGTATCACGTAATCGTCTATCCATTCCTTCGCTGTGCACCCCACTGTCTGTTGTATCGTCTTACTCAGATGCCTGCCCGTGACGCAAAGCTTATCTGCATAATAATCTACCGACCGCTGTTCCCTGAAAGATTCTATTACCAACGCAATAAACCGGTCCTTCAACCGCCAGCGCAGATGATTCGGCTTCGTCTCCCGGTAAAGTCTTTCGGACTGATTACAAATCTCATAAAACAGCATCCGGCAACAATAAACAATCAGTTCGCGCTGGTACACATTCCCATCATCCGCAGACTTCCGGCGTAACAGTTCCAGATAGTGATTTCGCACTCCGTCCCACTCCTCACCCTGGAATGAACTGTAATTATGCTCGCGCATAAAAGACACTTTATCCGAAGGCAACGAATAGAAAATCTCATGCCTGAACTGACTGGAAAAGGCAAAGACCGTCAGTTCCAAATCTTCTGTAGCATCTTTATAAAGCGTAATCTGTCCGGGAAATACCAGTATCACACTTCCGGCAGACAACGCATACTTCTGTTGGTTTATATAAATCTGCACCTCTCCCTGCAGACAAAACAGAAATTCTCCCTTCTCCGCCCTGCAGGGATAGGAAAGAAGATCCGTCCGGCGACGGGTATGGAACAGGTATTCTTCACTCATAAAGTTCCGTTTTTGAAGTACAAAGATAGCATATGAAAAGCTCTGACACAAGAAAATCCCACATTTTGAACAACCTGCTTCGATTTTTGAACCGTGAAACGGCAGATAGTTGCCGTAACTTTGCAGCAGTTTAAAAAGAGAATTTTTACTTGTTGAAGGAATTTATTAAAAATGGCAAAAAGAGAATTAACAGCCCGTTATCTGTTTTTCATCGCGGGTTTATTTGTAAATGCATTCGGTATTAGTTTGATTATTAAAGCAAATCTGGGTTCCTCACCTATATCGAGCCTTCCCTATACGCTCAGTCTGAAATTCCCCATTACACTGGGGCAATTCACGCTGTTGCTGAATGCCGTGCTGATAGCCGGACAAATAGCACTGCTGAAAAAGGATTTCAGGAAAGAACAATTTCTGCAAATCCCCGTAGCGATACTTTTCAGTTTCTTCATAGACTGTTCGATGGCACTGCTGTCGGGTTTCACCCCTGCGGGATACGCTTCACAGATTCTATCACTGGTGACCGGCTGCGCCATACTCGGACTGGGAGTGAGTATGGAAGTGATAGCCAATGTAGTGATGCTGTCCGGTGAAGCCTTTGTAAAAGCCATCACCCTGCGCACCGGAAAAGAATTCGGAATTACCAAAATCGGCTTCGACACCACACTGGCACTTCTGGCCTGTGCAGCTTCCCTGCTATTAGCCGGAACCATAGAGGGCGTACGCGAAGGCACAATCATCGCCGCATTGATTGTCGGGCTTTTCGCACGCTTCTTCAACCGCCGGCTGGCGTTTGTGAATAAAATGATTACCTTTGCGCCGAATAAAACTCCTATTCAGCCCTATGAAGACAATCGCAATCACCGACACAGCGGAGATTGAAGCAATCATCCGCAAATGCCCTTACTGTACGGTAGGTATCACCGATCCGGAAGGTAATCCCTACGTAGTCCCCATGAACTTTGCTTACCGGGACGGCATCATCTATCTGCATTCCGGTCCCGAAGGCGGCAAAGTAGCAATGGCAGAACGCCACCCGCGCGTTTGCATCACCTTCTGCGAAGGACACGAGCTGGTATACATGCACCGCCATGTGGCATGTAGCTACAGCATGAAGTCGCGTAGCGTGATGTGCCACGGAAACGTCCGTTTCATCGAAGATATGGACGAAAAGCGACGTATACTCGACATCATCATGCAACAATATACGAGCGATGAATTCAAATACAGCGAACCTGCTGTGCGCAACGTAAAAGTGTGGGAAGTAAAAGTCGAGAAGATGAGTTGCAGATCATTCGGATTGCGCCCAAGCGAGGTATAATCTTCCCTGCACCACACAAAACATTCCTTTTTCCCTTCCAAACTTATCGATGTAAATAAATCAGACTACATTGATACCTCATTGACATGCACTTACGTATTTTCATAAAATTAATATCTAAAACCATTTGTTTGCTATATTAAAATCAAATATATTTGCAAGAGAGAAAACAATCATTCTGTTTTTAAAACGCAAATAAATGCAATCAAATTATGAAAAGCCAATCTTTTAAACCAAAAAGTAGAGAGCCTCCATGTCAGGCATATAGATCCAATGTACAGGATATATAGATCCGACACACAGGACATAAAGATGCAACACATCAGGTATATAGATCCAGCACGACAGATATATAGATCCAAGAAACTAAATCAAATCATCTAAATCATACTCATTTATGGAACAGAAAAACAAAAAATCTCTCCGCACCTGCGGATGCTGCCTGAAGAAACTCCCACTTGAAGCCTTCTACATCAACAAACGTACACAGAATCCGGATAATTACTGCAAAGAATGCCGCAAGGCAACCTGTAGGAAGCGTTACCATCATACACAGATAGTAAATGATACACGCAACTACCCCGTGATAACCGAAACCAATGACTACAGTCTCCGTATGACCCTCATCCTCCACGCCCGCCAAGTGGTAAGAGAAAGTATAGCCCGAAAACGGAGGAGTCTTAGAGAAATAGCCATAGATTAATTCATTTTTCACTAAAAACTAAACACCCAAACACATGTGTAGAATAAAAAAACGGGGACTCGATTATTTCCCCATCGATATAGACTTCATGCAAAACCGCCTGGTACGCCGCATTATGAAGCGCGAAGGCGAAGGCTCACTTGCCACATTATTTGGCGCCCTCTCCTGCATCTACGGCGGAGAGGGTTACTACGTCCGTGCAGACGAACTCTTCTACGAAGACATTTCCACAAGCCTCTACAACCAAACAGCCGGTGACGTAAAACGCATCCTTACCCTTGCTGCCGAATACGGCATCTTCCATCCCGGGCTCTTCAACGAGTTCGGCATACTCACCAGCAGCGAGATACAAAGGCAATACCTTTTCAGCACCAAACGCCGGAAATCTTCCGCAATAGAAAAGCGGTATAATCTTATTGACGACGCTCCCGATTCATTCACAGAGCAGAACACGGAGTCTGAAGTTGAAAATGTAACATCCAAGGGCGAAAGTGTAACAATTAAGCCCGAAAATGTAACATCCGGTACACATAGCATAGCACAGAATAGCATAGCACAGCATAGAATAGAAAAACCCCTCCTCAATAGTTCCCCCGCCGGGGGAACTCAGAACGCGGACGAAATGTCCGCGGAGGAAGAGGAGGAGGAATTAATTTCTTCCGGGGGAGCTCCCGGCGTTCACACACAAACTACATCCGGTAACGACAAGCCTCACCGGAGGGAATGGACCGATGAAGACGTGGCTCGCCTGCAACCACCGGCTGACGGCCTGGCTCGCAATCCGGACGGTCTTATTTTCAATCTCCGCCAGTTTCATATTCCTCCGGGGGAGCAATATGTCATTGTCCTGAAGAGTAACTTCGGCATTATCGGGCATCCCATATGGAAGGGATTCTTCGATCTGCGGGAAAGTCATGGCAAAATACGGCAGCCCGGAAGATATCTATTGAGTTTATGTATCAAGCAAAAGGAAGCCACGAAACGTGAATAGCACAGGCTGAAATTCATGAAGAAAAACGGCCTTTTTTATTTTTCAGTTCACACAATAAGGCTTATCTTTGCAATGTGGTTAAGCTTAAGACACAAACAATAAATCATTCATCAACACATTTAAAACTTTACTAAATTATGGCAGTACTTTACAAAACAGCCCAATCCATATTGGCAAATAAGGACGGCAAAAAACTATTCTATCCGCGCGTCGTGCTGAAAGGCAACGTGTCAACAGACCAGATTGCCCAGGAGATTGCAGAATACTCTTCCCTCTCCAAAGACGACACGAAAAATGTTATCGACAACCTGGTGAGGGTATTGACCACTCACCTGCAATCCTCGGAAAGTGTAACCCTGGACGGCTTCGGCACATTTCGCATGACCATGAAGTCGAACGGCAAAGGTGTGGAAAGCGCCGACAAGGTATCGGCTGCGCAAGCCACCATGACCGTGCGCTTCCTGCCTTGCTACACCAAGAATCCGGACCGTACCGTAGCTACCCGTTCGATGGTGACCGGAGTGAAATGTATTCCCTACGGAACAAGTCAGGCAGGCGGTTCCGGCGGCGGCTCCGGTAATGGTGGTTCCGGCGGTGACGGGGGCATAGAGGACGATCCGCTGGGTTAAAGATACAACGCAAACACGTACACGGAACTAAACCATTACAGACTAACTAAACTATTTCTTTTTTTACCGGTAAGTTACTTATTTTTATCAACTAAACTATTTAATCAGAAACACATGAGAAGTATCAACTTAATTGTGGTGCATTGTAGCGCCACCAGGGCGGATCATGCTTGAAATCATCCAAAAAAGAACACGAAAGGAGGTGTGAAACATGGCAATCAAGAAATCAGTATGGGATATGATCCTGAAAGTGGTTATCGCGGTGGCTTCAGCTATTGCGGGAGCGTTGGGGGCAAATGCGATGACACTGTAAAGGGTGTTGTCATACAAGAGTCCTCTCAGTTACTCATTCAGCCGGATAAAATATCCGGCTGTCTCGACCAATACAAAGATATTCAATCCAGAGAGGTCTCTTTTAAACATCAGGATATTTATTAAAATCAAGAAATTATGAAGAATAAAATTTTACTTATTATTATTGCTTTGTTTTTGATATCTGCTACTGCAGTATCACAAAGTATAAATTATGCGTATGATAATGCAGGCAATCGTACATTTCGTATGCAATCATCGATTACACCGATTCCTCGTACTTTTAGTGGGGAGCGTTCCGCTGTTAATTCTAGCAGTATCGGAAATCTTGTATATACTACTCCCGGTAACTATGCACTTAATGAAAGTCTGCCTGTAGGAAGTACTCCTTATACCTTTAAAGTGAATGCCAACGGCTCTTCTGCTTTTACCATTCCGTTATCTTTACCTCAGGGGCAGGCAGGAATGACACCTGAACTAAGTATTATTTATAATAGTTTAGCCGGTGAGGGAATCTTGGGGTATGGTATGAATCTGTCGTGCATCTCTTCTATTACAAGAAATGGAAAGCGCAGTTTCTACGATGGTTCAAACAGTGCTGTATCTTTTACTAACGCCATATTTGAACTGGATGGCATACGGTTGATAAAAAATGGCAGTTCCAACAATTATCTGAAAGAAATCGATGACTTTTCACGTATCACTCTGCACAATGGTACTACGGGTAACCCTCAATATTTTGTGGTACAACAGAAAAATGGAGGTCGGCTTTACTATGGTGATTATAATGGTACAAACGCTTTTCAGAAATCATCTTCAAATACTGCTTATATTGCTTGGTATCTGGCTGCACAAGAAGACGTACATGGAAATTATATCAGTTATCAATATGAGCAAGATTTGACCAACGGAGATGTTTGGCTTACTTCCATTACTTATACGCTTCATGCAAGCCATAATTTCGCGCATGAAAATAAAATCTTGCTCAACTACCAGCGATATGTGGACGCCCAGAGTGGGTATATTTCTGGCTGCCAAGTGAAGCGAGATAAGATTTTGAGAGAAATAACAGTAAAGACAGATGCTACAGTTATGCGTCGCTATACGTTTGATTACCTGAAACCAACAGATGAATACACAAATCAGTATCCACGGCTCTATACCATAACAGAGTATGGTGAAGGCGGTACTGAAGCACTGAATCCTATGCGCATTGAATGGGGAGATACGGGTAAACGCTTGTTTAATGCTTCCTATACTTATTCGCAGAACTCGGAGTTTGTGCAGGGCGACTTTAATGGCGACGGCTGTATGGACTTGCTGACTATTTATGATCTTTCTACAGAGAATAAATCAGCCGGAGCTCCCAGAGATTATCTGGTGGTTTATCGCTACGGCAATCCTAACGGGTTCTCCAATGAACTGACCATGGCGACTTTTTCCAATCAATATAAACCTCTGAAGGCTGTTGCGGGTGACTTTAATGGCGATGGGCTGGATGACCTTTTTTTTAGTACATCATCGGGGTACGAATACTGGCAAGCTTCCTTGAGTAATAACAATGTTCCTAATTTTACCAAACAGAGTTATAAACCATCCGTCAGTACTGTTGGCACTCCTAATATTGTGGCTATGGCCGATGTGAATGGTGATGGAAAGGACGAACTGGTGATAGACAATGTTTACTTTGAAGATGGATATACTACCGGAACAAGGTATGCGTTATCTCAGTTCAGTGTATTCTATACTTATATGATAGGTGATGTGGACGGCGACGGATGTCAGGACATCATTGTGTGCGACGATGGGGGCACGGTTAAAGTGTGCAGTCCGGCAAAGAATGCCGTGATACTGGAACGCAGTTTTGCCAGAAATTATATGCTTGGTCCCAATTGTGTGTTACTATGTGGTTATTTTAATGACGACCGGTATTTGGATTTTCTTCTGCTGGAAGGATATAATGAAGTTCAGCCTAACAATAGTCAGGCGAATATTTATTATAATACTGGTGATGGGAAGAATTTCACATATCAGTATATTTCCAATAAATTTACCAACAATAAATACAACTCATTTAGGACGGGAGATTTCAATGGTGATGGACTGACAGATGTCATCTGCGTGGGGAGTGACAATATAGCGTCATGTATAGAAAGCCAGACAGGCTACGTGTCGGGAGGAGACTGGGTGTATATAAACTATGCTCCTGATTTCAATACACGAAGTTCCAGCTTGGAGTATGATCTCTATCTCTCTCAGGAGACGGGCGGAACACCCGGGAAGGAAGGTGTATATACCCGTGATGGAAAGTACTATATATACCCATCTTACTTCTATCCAATTGCTGCCGATTTTTCAGGTGATGGCAAGTGTGATCTTGTGAATGTTTGTGAGTTCCGCTCTCATCCCTTTGATTCCAGTCATCCTTCCTGGCTGACAGGATCTACTTCTCTGAAGTTACTGTGTCCTTCCCATCAGAGTACTTCGGATGTGGTTACCGGAATAAAGAATGGTGACGGTACGAAGCGGGACATCGATTACCAGCTGGTAACCACTGCCTCACGTGACCCGAAATTCTACAATGGGAACTATGCAAGCTGGAATAAGGATATACCTACTTTCAATACGGTAAGTACTGTTAAGCTGGGGAGTCTCTTTGATACTTCATTGGTGGAAAACAAGAAGTACACATATACCTCGCCGGTTTATGCGATGAAAGATCGTTGGGCATTTCAGGGTTTTAGGACGATTATCTGTCAAGATCTTATTTCAAGAGATAAGGTGACTGATGAATATAATCTGATTTATTATTCGGGATATCCGTATTATTATCAGTCATCTGATCGGCGCGAATCAGAGGCTGTGTATTTAGGTCGCAGCTATTGGCCGTCATTCAAAAGCACATATGGGAAATACGGTTTTTTTTATATCACAGTTTGCAGTGTGGCGGATAGATTGAAAGGGATAGATACGAATATAAGTTATGCTTACGATGCGTCGGGTAACCTGACTAGCCGTTCCACCTCTTATCGTGGAGGAACGGAAGCTTCTCGCGATGTTTCCGAAACCATGAGCTATGTGTCGTGTGCTAATGTTTCTTCATTCCCTTGCCGCATGAGCGGTTATAAGAAAACCTTCAGTTGCTCTGGCGTCTCTATTGTGGGTGAAGAGAAAACATTTGGCTACAACAGTTATGGCGATTTATTGACTGAAACCGAGCACGGCATGACGAAACGATATTCTTATGATGCCACTTTGGGGCTCTTGACTTCGGAAACCGTATCAGCCGACGGGAAAGCGCGTACTCATAGCTATGAATATGATGATGCCCGCTATGTGAAAAAGGATACCGATCCCGTAGGGTTGGTGACGCAGGTTGTGCAGGACTTTTATGGAAATCCGCTTTCGGAAACAGCTCCCGACGGGCGAACCGCTACTTATCAGTACGACACGTTCGGTCGACTGAAAAAATCCCTTTCCCACGAGCAGGTGCCTACGGAATATCGGTATTCATGGACCGGTCATTCAGTGACGGGAACATCTGCCAGTTTGTATCGTCAGCAAAAGTTCTATGACGGAGTACTGACCTCTGAAACTACAGTCGACTGCTACGGACGTACATTGCTGCAGAGCGAATTGCAACCCGGAAGTAAGTGGCAGCATTTACGCAGTAGCTATAATGCAATAGGCCTGCCGGTGAAAGAGGAAACGTTGTGTGGCAACGGTGCTTTGAGTCTGCTTGCGACTGTAGATTATACTTACGACGGTTACCAACGTCTGACACAGGAAGACCATCGTTCGGCAGACGGAACTGCTTTGAACAAACAGGTTTATCATACTTACAACAAACAGACCGAAACGCACCGTACTGTGACGGACAAAGAGAGTACGGAAACCTTCGTATATGACGCTCAATGGAATATTGTGTCACAGAGCGACGCCACAGGCACCACGACTTATACTTATGATGCAGCCGGTCGTGTGGTAAAGGTAAGTTCGCCCGGCTATCCGGTGACCTCTACCTATAACACTTATGGCTTGTGTACCAGTGTCAGCAACGCTGCTTCGGGTACTACGACTTATACGTATAATGGTTTTGATGAACTGGCTACAAAGAGAGATGCGAATGATAACGTTACGACTTATACTTATGATTTGGCGGGGCGTCTTGTCAGTGTGGCAGATGGAGAACGTACGTTGTCTTATACCTATAATAATAAAGGGCAATTGATAAATAACGGGGTCTCCGGTCATCAATCTGCTTATACCTATACGACTGCAGGGTTATTACAGAAAGAAGTGAAGACTATTAAGGATCAGGCACTCACTAAAAGTTATACCTACGACAGTAAAGGACGTTTGCTTACATATACCAGTCCGTCGGGCCTTGTGCAGAAATTTGGTTATGATGCTTCTCACAATCTTATTTCCATCGCTGACAATGCAACTTCCGTCAAATTGTGGGAAGCTAAAAGTTATAATGATCAGGGATTGTTGACCAGCGATGTGAATTGCGGAAATAAACAAACTACTTATACTTATGATCAGTTAGGAAAGTATAAAGGTATCAGTAACTCTCTGGCTACTTTCAGTTATCAATACAACCAGGGTGGCTTGCTGACGCAACGCATCGAAAAGTTCGGTGGTAGCGGGCTTACTGAAACTTTTGCCTATGATGCAGAAGGATGTCTGCTAAGTTCTACTCTTTCGGGAAAGACTCCGGTTACTGTGTCTTACAATAGTGGACGTACCATTAAGGCAAAGTCGGATATCGGAAGTTATAGTTACAATGCATCAGGTGCTCCTCTATCGGCAATAACTCCGATATCAGGATACTCGTCTGCTCTTCAACAGGTAAATTACTATAAGAATAATCTCCCTTCTGCGATAGTACATACCGGTTGTACCCGCGAATATGAGTATGGAGCCGACAATTTACGCGATTATAGTGCACTGACTGTTTCTTCTTCCACGCTTCCTTTTGCCGCAGGTAAACGTTATTATTTTGATGATTTTGAGCGAAATATTAACAC